>CAMLCX010000021.1 GCA_946478635.1 uncultured Pseudomonadota bacterium | reverse complement strand
ATCATTGGGGATTTTCCGTTCATGCTGAGGCACTCGAAGCATTCCGAACCTTTTTTCAGCAATCTGCTAGACGCGTAACGCGCCCAATCGCCCTCTCGGCGATGTCTTTCCGAAAGTGCATGCCGTCCCAGAAAATTTCGCCCACTGCGCGATAAGCTTCCTGAACGGCGCCGGCAATGCTCTTTCCTCGGGCGGTTACGCCGAGGACACGGCCGCCGGATGTGACCCAGCGACCCTTGTCCACAGCGGTGCCAGCGTGAAAAACAAAACCGGCTGCCCAGTTTTTCAATTTCTCCAGCCCGTAGATTTCCTTGCCTTTGCCGTAGGCGCCCGGATAACCGCCGGCGCATAGGACCACGCAAACTGCCGGCTCTTCGTACCATTGCGCTTGAACCTGGTCGAGCTTTCCATCAATCGTCGCATCGAGTAATGGGATCAGATCGCTCTTCAAGCGCATCATGATCGGCTGACACTCGGGATCGCCGAAGCGGGCGTTAAATTCCAAAACCTTTGGACCGTCTTTCGTGATCATCAGGCCGGCGTAAAGCACGCCGCGATACCCTATGTCTTTTTTCCGGAGTCCAGCGAGCAGGGGAGTAAAAACTTCCCGGAGAATTTGGTCGTGGAGTTCCGCCGTTACGATCGGCGCGGGCGAGTACGCCCCCATGCCGCCGGTATTGGGACCTTCGTCGTTATCGAAGACCCGCTTGTGGTCCTGCGAGGAGGCCAGCGGCAGAATGTGCTCGCCGTCGATCAAGACCATAAACGAGACTTCCTCTCCGTCCAGGAACTCTTCGATGACGACCTTCTCACCGGCGCTGCCGAACGCTTTACGCACAAGAATTTCGTCCACCGCCGCCTCGGCCTCCCCACGATTCGCGCAAATGAGGACGCCTTTGCCGGCTGCCAAGCCGTCGGCTTTGATCACATAGGGTGATTCGTGCTGCGCGAGGTACGCTTTCGCCGCCGCGGCATCGGTAAAGGTGCCGAAGGCGGCAGTGGGGATATTATTCTCGTCGAGGAGTCTTTTGGCAAAGGCTTTGCTGCCTTCCAACTGCGCAGCTGCTTTATTAGGTCCAAAAATTCTTAGGCCACGCGATTCGAACAGGTCGACGATACCAAGGGTGAGAGGCAGCTCCGGTCCGACGATTGTCAAGCCGATTTCTTCCTTTGCAGCAAAGTCGGCGAGCAATTCGATTTGCTCCGGTCCGATTGCGACAGGCTCGGCCAATTCGCCGATGCCCGCGCTGCCGGGCGCGCAATAGATTTTCGTCACGCGCGGGCTCTGACTGATTTTCCAAACCAACGCGTGCTCGCGACCGCCGCTGCCGATGACGAGTATCTTCATGGGAGATAGTTGTCAGTGGTCAGTAATCGGTTGTAAGCCGAAGAGGGGACGGGACTGAAAACTGATCACTGCCGACTGGTCGCTCTTCTAATGTCTGAAGTGTCTCATGCCGGTGAAAATCATCGCGATGCCGTGTTCATTGGCCGCGGCGATGACTTCATCGTCCTTGATCGATCCGCCGGGCTGAATCACCGATTTTGCGCCGGCATTGGCGGCTTCATCCAGGCCGTCGCGGAATGGGTAGAACGCGTCGGATGCCACGGCCGAGCCGTTCAGGTCCAAGCCGTGGGTCGCGGCTCGCAAGACTGCAATCTTGGTCGAATCAATGCGGCTCATCTGGCCCGCGCCGACGCCGAGCACCTGATCGGGTGAAGCAAAGACAATGGTGTTCGATTTCACATGGCGACAGACCCGCCAGGCAAAATCCAGCGCCTGATATTCGGCCTCGGTCGGCTTTCGTTCCGTGACGACTTTGCAGGCGCGCACGTCAACCTTGCCCATGTCCCAATCTTGCATCAACATGCCGCCGCGCACTCGCCGCAGGTCATAGCCGCCGCCCTGGGGCTCGTTCATGTCGACTTCCAACAATCGTATATTGAGCAGCCGTTTGGCCGACGAGAGCACGGCTTTGGCTTCCGGCGTGAAGCTTGGCGCGATGATGATTTCCAGAAAGATTTCTTTGAGCTCTTTGGCCGTTTCTTCGTCGATCGGGCGATTGAAAGCGAGCACGCCGCCGAAGATCGACACCGGATCGCCGGCCTTGGCCTTGCGGAATGAATCCGTCAGGGATGTTTTCGATAGCGCGACGCCGCAGGGGTTGTTGTGCTTGATGGCCACGGTGGCGATATCGGAAAATTCCAACACCGTGCTCAAAGCGGCGTCCGCGTCTAAAATATTATTGAACGAAAGTTCCTTGCCCTGAAACTGTTTGGCGCGGGCGATGGACGGGCCGGTATCGCCCCGGGTGCCGTAGAACGCCGCGCTCTGGTGCGGGTTTTCACCGTAGCGCATGTCCTGGAGCTTGGCGACCTGGATATTGACGGTTTGTCCCCAACGCTGCGGCTTTTTGTTTTCGTCGAGGGATGAGAAGTAATTGGAGATGGCGCCGTCGTAATGCGCCGTGTGTTGAAAGGCTTTTGTAAATAATCGAAAGTGCGTCGCAGGCGAGAGTGAATGATTGTTCTCCCGTAGTTCGGCTAAAATAGCATCGTAATCCTGCGGATCCACCACGACGCCGACCTGTTGATGATTTTTCGCCGCCGCGCGCACCATGCTCGGGCCGCCGATATCGATATTCTCGACGATTTCCTCGAACGGCGCGCCGCGCGCCACCGTTGCCTCGAAAGGATAGAGATTGACGACGACGAGGTCGATGGGCGCGATGCCGTGCTCTTTCATCTTGGCGACATGTTCCGGATTGTCGCGCCGCGCGAGAATGCCACCGTGAATTTTTGGATGAAGCGTCTTGACGCGGCCGTCCATCATTTCTGGAAAACCGGTTAATTCGGAAACATCTCTGACGGCGATTTTATTTTCGCGCAGTAGCGATGCCGTCCCACCGGTCGAGACAAGCTCGATGCCCAACTCGCCCAGACCGCGGCAAAACTCAACGATGCCTTTCTTGTCAGAAACGCTGATCAGGGCTCTCTCGATCCTGCCCACTCGGGTGATCCTCCTAGGAATTGTAATGAATGCGGGGAACGCGCGCGCTGATGGAAGTGAGAATCTCGTACGAGATCGTGTTGGCCCAGGCGGCTATCTGGTCAGCGGATATCTCCGCGTCGCCTTGACGACCGAGGAGAACAACCTCATCTCCCTGCTTAACATTTCGTATATCGGTAACATCAATCATAGTCAAATCCATACACACTCTGCCGGCCACCGCGGCGCGTTGACCGCCGATCAGAACCTCGCCGCGGTTCGAAAGCAGTCGTGGATAACCATCGGCGTAACCGATCGGAAGGGTCGCGATCAGGCTCTCACGCTTGGTTATGAAGGTTTGACCGTAGCTGATGCTGGTACCGGCCGGCACTTTCTTGAGTTGGAGAATTTTGGTTTTCCAGGCGAGGACGGGTTTCAAGACGATTTGGCTCGCCATTGCCGGCGAAGGATAAACGCCGTAAAGCATGATGCCGGGACGAACCATGTCGAAATAGGCTGCGGGCAAAGTAATGGTTGCCGCGCTATTCGCTAAATGTACCAGAGGCGGCCGGATATTCTCCGCCCGCAGCTGCTCGACCACGCGATTGAAAATATCCAGCTGCTGTCGGGTGTAATCGCCTTCGACACTTTCAGCGTGGGAGAAATGCGAGAAAACGCCCGCGATGCGAATCGCCTTGAGCTTTTTAACCTCGCCAACCCACTCCGCCGTTTCCGCCGCCACGAGTCCGAGTCTGCCCATGCCCGTGTCAATTTTTAAATGGACGTTGAGGGTGGAACCGCGTTGCTGGAGCGCCTTTTCCAGGCGTTTTGTCGTGTTAAGGTCATGCACCACGGGGATCAGCGAGTGCGCTAAGAACTCTTCCAATTGGTCGGCGTAGGCGCCTGCCAGAACCAGAATCGGTGCGCGAATCCCGGCCTGCCGGAGCTCGACTCCTTCCTCCAAGGTCGCTACGCCAAAGGCATCGGCGCCGGCACCGGCGAGTGTTCGCGCTACTGCGGCGGCGCCATGGCCGTAGGCATTGGCCTTGACCATCGAGAGAATCTTGATCCCGGAGCCGACTTTTTCGCGGATCTGCCGCAGGTTCCAGCGCAGCGCGGCGTGGTCGACGAAACAGGCTGTCGGCCGTCCTTGAGGAGATTCGGACATCGGCTTAATAAAGTGGTGCGTCCTGGCTCAGGAGACCTTCGACCCCGGCTGCACCGATTTTTCGGGGGTCAAAATAATCACTCGTCCGTCATCGGATGCGGCTAAGAGCATGCCTTGACTTTCCATGCCGCGGAGCTTGGCGGTTTCCAGATTCGCGACAACGACAATTTGTTTGCCGATGAGATCCTCGGGCGCGTAATAATTCCTAATGCCGGCGCAAATCTGGCGCTGCTCATCGCCGAGATCGACCTGCAAAACCATCAGCCGGTCGGCATTGGGGTGGGGTTCAGCGCCTTTGATGGTCGCGACCTTCAACTCCACTTTGCGAAATTCATCTATCGTGATCACGGATATTCCTCACGTCAGAGCAACACAGGATACCGATGAAAATAACAGAAGCCTTCAAGTAAAAAAAGCAACCCTGTCGCTTGACTGAAACACGCCAGTTTATTAGTAGTAATCATTACTAATAAGAAGGAGGTTTTATGGCGAAAAGTTTGGCGAATACAAAGAGTCACGAGAACCTGAAGAATGCCTTCGCGGGTGAATCTCAGGCAAATCGACGTTATCTCTATTTTGCACGGGTGGCGGACATCGAAGGGTATCCCGATGTCGGCGGGTTATTCCGGGACACCTCGGAAGCGGAGACCGGGCACGCCTTCGGGCATCTGGATTTTCTCAAAGAAGTGGGCGATCCGTGCACCGGTGTTCCGATCGGCACCACGGCGAAGAACCTCAAGTCGGCCGTCGAGGGCGAGACGTACGAATACACTGAAATGTATCCGGGATTTGCCAAAACCGCGCGCAACGAAGGGCTCACCGAATTGGCGGAATGGTTTGAAACCCTGGCGAAAGCCGAAAAATCCCACGCTGGACGGTTTACCAAGGGGCTGGACACGCTCGGCAGCTAAGCTGCCCGACGCCAACTCGAATCTGGCGGGAGGCAAACCTCACCGCCAGATTCGGAGCGGGGGACTTCCGGCAATGCACGCTCAAGCTGGATGTGTTCGCGGCAACTCGCAGGAACTCAGAGCGCAATGAACAAGATCATTCTCGACGACATCCTCGGTTTCTCGGCGTACGAAAGGGTTCGCCAGAAGTTCCGCGACGACATCATCGAAAAAAAGAAGCGGCGGCGGGTTTCGATCGGCGATAAAGTGTCGCTCGTTTTTGAGAATCGTGACACGGTGATCTTCCAGATCCAGGAAATGTTGCGGGCCGAAAGAATCACCGACCTCGACAAGATTAGGGAAGAAATCGCGGTGTATAACGAGCTTGTCCCCGATCCCGGGGAGCTGAGCGCCACGCTTTTTTTGGAAATCGAAGACCAGTCTCATTTACGCGAAGATTTGCTGCAGTTTTTGGGCATCGATGAAGCGGTCGCTCTTAAGATCGGCGCACAAGTTATTCCGGGACGCTTCGAAGGGGGGCGCAGCAAGGAGGACAAGATCAGCGCGGTGCAATACGTGCGCTTCTCCTTGAATGCCGAAGCCCGGCAGGCCTTCGCCCGCGGCGAGCGGGCGGAGTTGGTGATCGATCATCCAAACTATAAAGCGCGGGCAATATTGGAAGCCGAAGTGCAGAAATCTTTGGCGGAGGATTTGGTGAACTGAGCATGGCCAAAGCGCGAAGTCACGCACGAAATACGAAACAGCTGCGGATCATTTGGGATACCGTGAAGGACGATCAATCGCATCCTACCGCGGACCAGATTTACGACCGGGTGCGAAAGAAGCTGCCGAGCGTTAGTCTCGGAACGATTTATCGTAACCTGCAAAAGTTGGTGTCGGACGAAAAACTTCAGGTACTCATGCGCGGCCGTTCGCAGCATTTCGATCCGCTCGTCGAGAAGCACCAGCATTTTATCTGCGAGCTATGCGATCGCGTGTACGATGTCCTGATCGACCACCAGAAAGAGATCAAGCCCGCCAAACTGCCGCATGAGGGTTTTAAAGTAACTTCGCACCAGCTCGCTTTCTACGGCATTTGCAAACACTGCTCGGACTAGCTCGAAGCGCCTTGTAATCCTACCGACCGGACGATACAGTCGCCACGAATGGGCGGTTTTTCAGGTCGATGTTGTGACCTCTTCCCGCAAATTTGGAAAAGCTGCCCATTGAAGTCGCCAGGCGGATGCTCGCGACCTCAGCATGCGGTCGCCCTGGCAGCTTCGGAATGTTAGGTAGCGATTATCGTGGAGGGCCAATGAAACGGCGCGGCTTTCTCGGTTTGGTCGGAACAGCTTCCGTCCTTGCGCTGCGCGGCGCCGCCGAGGCGATCTGCAATCCTTCGTTGGTGAATTTATTCCGCCAAGGACGGCAGTTGGTGCAAGCGCGCGGCAACGGAATCAAATCGCCGTCCCTGGGTTCGTATTTTCTTCAGTGGTATGGCCATTCGAGTTTTCTGATCCACTCAGGCAGCCAAACCAAGGTCGTCGCCGATCCGAATTTTAATGTTACGCCGGGCATCCAGGCCGATGCGGTGACCGTGAGCAATGATCATTTTACCCATAACAACACGGGAGCCGTGACCGGCAATCCGGTCATCCTGCGCGGCATCACCTTCAAACAGACGTGGAACCCGATCCGAACCAGCGTCAAAGACATCACGATCGTCAATCTGCCGAGCCAGCGGAGCCAAAGTTGGGGCGCGATAGCGAATTCCATTTTCGTCTACGAGATGGGCAGCTTGTGTCTAGCGCATTTGGGCAACATCGGTCACCTGTTGACGCCGGAACAGATCAAAGTTTTGCAACACGTCGACGTCATGATGATTCCCATTGACGCAATGACTAATCTTGGCTTTGACGACATTATCAAGGTCGTCGATCAGGTGAAGCCGCCGATCGTGATCCCGATGCATTACGACGTGGCGCGCCAGGCTGACTTGTTCGCTGCGTTCGCGAACGGGCATTATCCGGTTAAGAAAATTGCGCAGTCCCAGCTGACGTTGAATCGCGGCATGCTGCCAAAAGCTACGGAGGTCTATGTTCTGGCGCACCCGCGTCCCGCATCCTTCGGCGACTAAGATGCTATTTTTTCCATTTCGCAAAGTGTTATCAACCGGAACTCTGTGGTTGATGTTTATCGACGTTCTCCTATAATTAGCGGCAATACGTTTGCCAGGTTGACCGGGTGAATAGTGAATCCACAAGACGCAGATTATTTTCGTAACCTCCTGAACCAGCGAATCGCTGATTTGCGCGCAGAAGCAGGCAAGACTGTCGAAAACATGGACGAGGACGAGAACTTTCCGGATCCAACCGACCGAGCCTCCATGGAATCCAATCGCAACTCGATCTTGCGCATACGCGATCGCGAGCGCAAGCTCATTTTCAAAATCCAGGAGGCGTTAGAGCGTCTCAGGGACGGCGAGTACGGGATCTGCGAAGAGTGCGGCGAGGAAATTGGCATCGAACGACTAAAGGCACGCCCGGTCACGACATTGTGCATCGCTTGCAAATCAAGCCAGGAGATCGCCGAGCGGAAAGCGAAAAAATTCGTTTAGGCTTGCGGACAAATTTTCATGAAGCTAAGAAAGGCAGTTATTCCGGTGGCGGGTTTGGGCACACGTTTTCTGCCGGCGACTAAAACGGTTCCCAAAGAACTGCTCCCGATCGTGGATATTCCTTCAATTCAATACGTCGTCCAGGAGGCGGTAGACGCAGGAATTGAAGAGATCATTTTTGTCACGGGCCGTGGCAAAGACGGGATCGAAGACCATTTCGACGATGCGCCCGAATTGGAACAGGTCCTGGCTGAGCGTGGCCAAAATGAAATGGTCAAGATGCTTCGGCGCATCGCGGAGATGACCGAAGTGGTATCGGTGCGGCAGAAAAAACCGCTCGGGCTCGGTCACGCCGTGCTCTGTGCCCGTGATCTTGTCGGCGACGAACCTTTCGCCGTGATGCTCGCCGACGATTTGATCGACAGCGAAGCCCCTTGTATCCGCCAGCTACTTGACATTTTTCAGGAGACGACCGAGTCGGTGATCGCGCTGATGGAAGTGGCGCAATCCGAGGTCGAACAATATGGCGTCATTAAGGGCAGTAAAATAAAACCTCGGCTTTATCAAGTTGAAGCGATGGTGGAAAAACCTCCGGCGGCCGAAGCGCCGTCGCGTATGGCGATCATCGGCCGCTACGTGCTGAGACCGGAAATTTTTTCTATCCTGCAAAACCTTCCGCCCGGCAAAGGCGGAGAGATCCAGCTCACCGATGGCTTGTCGCAGCTCGTTCGCGAGCGAAAAGTGTATGGCTGCGAGTTTGTCGGCGAGCGCTACGATATAGGCGACAAGTTTGGTTTCGTGCGCGCTACCGTTGCCTACGCGTTGAAACGGGCGGACTTAAAAGATAAGGTGCTTGAGTATTTAAAAACTGCTTCAAGATGAACGGGGCCGTAGCTCAGTTGGGAGAGCGCTAGAATCGCACTCTAGAGGTCGTGGGTTCGACCCCCATCGGCTCCACCAAATTCAAAAAAAGGGCGGGTCATTAACCCACCCTTTTTTTCTGGATTGATAGTGATTTTGATATCAATGAGGTGTGCGTTGTGGTCATAATGAAGCAAGTTTTTCACTCCTGATCTCATGGATTTCTTATTCGACCCAGAGTTCCTAGCACGCTGGCTGGGGATTGTTGTACTCGACCTTAGCCTCGCCGGCGACAATGCCCTGGTCATTGCCTTGGCAGTCCGGACACTACCCCCGCGCGAACAATTTTACGGGCGGATCGGCGGTATGCTGGGCGCAGTGGCCCTCCGATTCGCCTTTATCGCAATTATTTCGAAATTGTTGAGCCTTTCATTCGTCGAGGCGCTTGGTGGCCTAGCTTTGATCTGGATTGCCATCAAGCTGTTACGCCAAGAATCGGATGCCGGGGAAAAGAAAATCCGCCATGGAACCACGTTCTGGGAGGCGGTTTGGCTCATCATCATCGCCGATTTGATCATGAGCTTGGATAATGTACTTGCCGTGGCCGCCGCTTCCCGAGGCAACCTCGTGCTCGCGATCTTCGGAATTGGACTTTCGATCCCCATTGTCATCTGGGGCGCCGGCCTTCTTGCCCAGTTGATGACACGGTATCAGTGGATCGTTTGGATCGGTGGCGGAGTCCTGGGTTGGGTCGCCGGTGAGATGGTGATGAAGGATCAGATCGTCCACGGTTGGATCGAACCCTGGTCAGGAGTGCTCGTATGGGCAGTGCCAGCCGCGCTCGCGATATCCCTCATTTCAATGGGATGGCGACTGGCCCACGCTAGTCAGCAGGCTGTTGAAGGCGCGGGTTGAGCGCCGTTACGGTTGTGTGTCGACTATTCCGCGGGCTGCGACTAAAACCAAGATTCGAAAAAATTCGATAACTTAACAGACCGTGGAGGAGGACGAACGGCAGCACCGTCCACGACATTGATAAAACTACTCGGGTGGCGAAAATTTATTCAGCTGCTCACTCACCTTCCCAGTTTCTTAAAGCTATTTTCCCGCTTGGTAAAAGACCCGCGCGTTGCCTTCGGCTCCAAGCTGCTGTTAGCAGGAATTCCCATTTACGTGATTTTACCGGCGGACTTCCTACCCGATTTTCTTATCGGCGTGGGGCAACTCGATGACGTCGCGGTCATACTGATTGGACTTAGACTATTTCTCCGCCTCTGTCCGCCAGAGGTCGTGCAGGAACATTTGCGGGCGATCTCGGCCGGATCGTAGCACCCCACTGCACGATCGCTTTACAATCCTCAGATATTTCAGATCCGTCGGTGCGACCAATTCAATTGCTCATTGATCAAACTTGAAAGTGTGATTGGCCACAGATTCCCTTCCTCTATTGAGTCGGGAATGGGTTTTCCGCGCTGGACCTGGTCTGTCAGTGCGCGAAAGCTTTTGGGCGCTGAGTGCAATTTGTAACCTTCCGCCACCGTCGTCCAGCCGGTACCCATCGCAGGTCGACTTCATGACCATGCCTTGCGGCTCGGATCGATGGACCGAGAGTTCCTCGCCCGCCTACCCGATCCATTGACTTAAACAAATGACTATGGAAAGTGGGACGCATGTTGAGTAACGAATTTGGAATTATCGGGAGGATCGGATGACCAATTGGCTGTGGATCGGCTCGTCGTTACTGCTCTGCTTTCAGTGGATTGCGATCCATCTCGCCGGCGTTCATGCGGCGCCGCACATCCAAGCGCTTAGTTCAGGCATTGCGATTTTCGGCGCCGCTTTCATGCTCACCTGGGCGGCGGAACTGTCGCAAAAAGACATCCCGCAGGCGCTCGCGATAGCCCTTCTCGCTCTGATCGCGGTGCTCCCGGAATATGCCGTAGATATGTATTTCGCCTGGACCGCAGGGAAAGATCCCAAATACACCTCATTCGCGACGGCGAATATGACGGGCGCGAATAGGCTACTTATCGGTGTAGGTTGGGCCGCGGTCGTTTTCACGTTCTGGTTGAAAAGCGGCAAACGCACTGTCCATCTGGAGCCCGGTCACAAGATCGAACTCTTCTATTTGGGTTTGGCGACCCTTTATTCATTCGCGATTCCCCTCAAAGGCCGGCTTGATCTTAGCGACGCCGCCATTTTTATCGTCATTTTTGCCTTTTACATGCGTGCGGCGGCTCGCGCCGCACATGTGGAACCGGAACTCGAAGGTCCGCCGCAAATGATCGAACGATGGGGCGAGAGCCCGCGCCGGCTGTGTACCGCGCTGTTTTTTTTGCTCTCCGGCTTTACGATTTTTATCGCCGCGGAACCTTTTGCCGAAGGTCTGTTGGCAAGCGGCCGGAAATTTGGAATTGAAGAGTTCATATTGGTGCAGTGGCTTGCCCCGTTGGCTTCGGAGTCACCGGAATTCATCGTCGCGATCCTGTTCGCGCTAAGGTCCCAGCCCGGAATCAGCATGGGGGCGCTATTGTCCTCGAAGGTGAATCAATGGACGCTGCTGATCGGCATGCTGCCGGTGGTCTATGCCGTTTCCGCGGGAAACCCCGGTGCCATGCATATGGATGCCCGCCAGGTAGAAGAGATGTTTTTGACGGCGGCCCAGTCACTCTTCGCCGTTGCGATTCTGGCCAATCTCTCATTCTCGCTCATGGAAGCCCTGGCGGTGTTCGTGCTGTTTTCGACTCAATTGCTTTTTACCGATCCGCAATTTCGCTTCTACTATTCCATTTTCTATGTGGCCTTAGCGATCGGCTTGGTGCTGCTGAAAAAAGACGCCCGTAATGGCGTCTGTGGGCTCTTTTCTCGGGACGCCGTGGTTCATGCGATCGAAAAGAATTGAGCGCGGAGATTCGGCACTTTAGGGCGCTAATTTCTTAACCCTAGCCTCACCTGCCAAGTTTTCTAAATCTGTTCTTCGGTCCTGTGCGGGACGCGCGTGTCACGGTGGGACCCCAAGCTCCTGCTCCCGGGAATACTGGGAATATTTAATTTTACCGACCGATCTCGTGCCGGATTTTTTGCCGGGTTTCGGGCAGTTGGATGATCTTGCGGTGATAATCTGTGGATTAAATCTTTTTCTTCGCCTATGCCGGCGGAGGTTGTCAGGAGCACGTCAAAGTCGCGCTCGGCAGGTGAAAGCGGGCGCGCGCCGATCAGTGTTTTGCGGCGGCTTTTTCTTCCTTGATATTTTCATGGATCAGACGGGGCACGCCGCCGCAGGTGAAACAGCGCGGCGGTTCATGCTTCGTCTCGCCTTCCGGATAGCGCATGAAACGGCGGTAAAAGGGCTTCTCCGTGCCGACGAAGTCATCGTAGTAAAAGGCCAGTTTGCCGCACTCGCTGCATTGCAGATATTTTGCCATAGGGTCCTTCCAGAGATCTTTGTAAGCAGCTAGACCTGCTTAACGCGCTACGAAACAATACTTGCCAACTCGGGCAAGGTCAATAACTCGATTGATGAGCAGGGTTGAGAAATTGACGATTTTGATGCAAGGGTAACAGTGATCGACTCTAAAGGAGGATTAGCCATGGCCGTCAGACTCTTTCAATCCCAAACATCGATGTTCTGCGAAAAGGTGCGGATTGTTTTTGCGCTGAAGAAACTGCCCTACGAGATCGTCGACGTGCGTAAGGACGATCGGAAATCATTGATCGAATATACCGGGCAGCGCAAAGTCCCCTCGATGGATTACAACGGCGAGTGCATCATCGATTCCACCGTGATCGCGGCGCGGCTTGAGAAAGATCATCCGGGCACGAGCATCTACCCGGACGGCGCCGCCAACAAGGGACTCTGTCTGGCGCTCGAAGACTGGTCCGACGAAGTCGTGATACACGCCAACCACGCGATTCGCCGCGCCGAGACTCCGGAAGCGCGCAAGAAGGCCGAAGACCAATGGGCCGTTCATTTCAGTACTCTCGACCAGATGTACTCCGGCAAGAAGTTTATCTTTGATCGATTGACGATTGCCGATGCGGCGATTTTTTCGCAGCTTCACTATCTTTACACGGCCGTAAAATACGAGGTTCCGGCAAACTATAAAAACGTCCACGCGTTCATGGAAAACATGCGCCAGACGCTTAGGCTAAAATCGCTCAGCGACAGCTTCGAGGCGACGTCGCTCTAAGCCAGCGATGAAAAAATCCGTCATTGTCCCCCGGTTGGGGTCGAGCGATGAAAGCGACGAAGTGCGCATCCTCCGCTGGCTCAAGGCCGAGGGTGCGCAAGTCCGGAAGGGCGAAGCTCTGCTCGAAGTGGAAACCGACAAGGTCAATGTAGAGATCGAGTCCCCGGACGACGGCCAGTTAGAGCAAATCAACGCCCGGGAGGGCGACTTCGTCAAGTTCGGCGCGGTGGTCGCGGTCGTTGAGAAATAGACGTCGATGCACTTGCCCAAAATCTCCCCTGACCCCTCTTTTTCAAAGAGGGGAATTTGTCCTCGCCGGCGAATTCCCCCTTTGACAAAGGGGGATTAAGGGGGATTTTCCAGCGAGCCGGAAACGGTGAAAACAATTCTGGTTCGGAAACTTCCCGACCCCCGATTTGGTTGCCATTTCACAAGAGTCGAATTCCTTTCCGTCCCCGCGCAGCGCGTGGATGCGTTGCCGCTCTCGTAGCGCAATCTGATGGACGAGCGGTTTTCAATTCTCCTCAATCGAACCTGTCTGGTTGGGTGCCTGCTCGGCGTCTGCGCGACTTGCTATTTTTTGTTCGGTCTGGCCGGCTACGTCCATAGCGCTTTGCTCAATTCTGGCGTCGTTGTCGTCCTGGTCCTGAGCGCGGTTTTTTTCCTGATCCACTTTTTTGCGATACCGCGGCAGACAAACTGGGTCGGCCGCGCGCTTTGGGCGGCGATTCTAATTTTCCTGGTCATTGAAATTGTCCTTGGTTTTTTGCCGCCCACCAGCCGCGACGAGCTCACCCATCACCTGGCGATCCCGCGCCTGTACGGCGAGGCCGGGCGCATCATCGAAGTGCCGATGGCGCCCTACGCCTATTACCCCATGCTCCTCGACATGCTCTACACGCCGTGGGTGTACTGGGGGTATGACTTCGTTCCCAAACTGATCCACGCCCTGTTTGCCTTTCTCACCGGCTTGCTGCTCTACGCGTATTTGGGCCGCCGCATGAGCGCGGAATACGGGCTCCTGGGTTTTTTTCTTTTCATCTCGACGCCGGTGATCGCGCGCCTGAGTCACTGGGGTTACATCGACCTCGGCTTGATTTTCTACACGACCGCAGCGCTGCTGGCTCTGCTGCGCTGGCGCGAGGAAAGGGAATCGCGAGCCTGGTTGACTCTGGCCGCGCTTTCGCTCGGCTTTGCCCTCGCGACCAAACCGAGCGCTCTGGTTGCCGCATTGCTCATCTCGTTTCTGTTCCTGCTCGTCATTGTCAAACCGCCGCGCAAAAAAATAAGCCAAATCGGCGCGGAACTGTGGGTCTTTGGCTGCGGTGTCCTGCTGCCGTTTGTGCCGTGGCTGGTAAAAAATTGGGTTCAAACAGGGAATCCCTTCTATCCTTTACTGGGCAACTGGTTCACGGCTCAACCCGTAGCCTCACCGGAGACCGCGAGCTTTGGCGCTCTCGGCATCTTTGTGAAGCGCGAGCTGCTCTACGGTGAAAATATCTGGCAGATCCTGGGTCTTCCCCTGAGAGTTTTCACTTCGGGTAGAGATGACAATCCGCAATTCTTTGATGGCGTATTGACGCCGGTCCTGATCTTGTTTCTGCCCTGGGCGTTCAAGGGAAAATGGCTGGAAGAGAAAAAGCTTCTCGGCAGCTTTGCTCTACTATTCCTGCTCTATGCAATCTTTCTCGTCGATTTGCGCATTCGCTATATCTTGCCGATCGTTCCCGTGCTGGTCGTTCTAGCGGTTTACGGGATCTTCAACGTCTACATTCGGATCAAACGGCCGGTTTACCTCGCCGTCGTGCTGATTGTTTTCGCGGTGTGGCACGGGACTTACCTGGCACGCTATGCGCGCGCCGCCGCCCCGCTCGCCTATCTCAGCGGCGGCGAAAGTCGCGTCGCTTATCTGACGCGCGCGCTGCCGGAGTATTCGGCTTTGCAATTCATCAATGGCAACACTGAAGCATCCGCGAGAATTTATCTTCTCTTTGTCGGCCGGAGAGCGTATTATTGCGACCGAGAATATTTTCATGACGGCGGCGATCTGCCGGGATATCTCCTGGCGGCGATTCGCGCCGCAAAAACTCCCGGGGACATTGCCCAGGCGCTGCACCGGCAAAAAATTACTCATCTCATGATGCGTGAGGACATTCTGACTGAATTTTTGACGCATAATCTGACCGCGCCCCAGGCGGCGCTCTGGAACCAATTCGCCCAAAGCCGGCTCGATCTCAAATTTCGCGACCGCGGCCACAGCGTCTATCAATTGCATGGTTAGCGGTTGCGATATCTCGATTGTCGTTCCGGTTTTCAACGAGGCGTCGAATTTGGCGGCGCTGCTTGCCAAGATCCATGAACTCCGGCTCCCGCGCGCGGAAATCATCATAGTCGACGACGGTTCCACCGACGGCAGCGCGGAGATCGCGCTCAACGCCGGCGCCAGCGTGATCCGCCATCCTTACAATATCGGCAACGGCGCGGCGGTGAAGAGCGGCATGCGCGCGGCGCGCGGGAAAATCATTTTGTTAATGGACGGCGACGGGCAGCACAAGCCCGAGGACATTCCCAAATTGCTCGGCGAAGCTGCAAAATATCACATGGTAGTGGGCGCCCGGGCCAAGGGATCGAAGCTGAGATTTCACCGCTACGCGGCAAACCTGCTCTACAATCTGCTGGCGTCCTATGTCACCCGGTTTAAAGTGCAAGACTTAACCTCCGGCTTTCGGGTTCTGTCCCGACGCGACGCCTTGAGTTTTATCGATCTGTTGCCGAATACGTTTTCCTATCCGACGACCCTGACCCTGGCGTTTTTGCGTTCCGGATTCACGGTCAAATACGTGCCCATTCAAACTCTGTACCGCGCCGGCCAGAGTAAAATCAGCCTGATCACCGACGGCATTCGCTTTCTCCTGATCATCACCAAAATCGCGACGCTGTTCTCGCCGTTTAGGGTATTTCTTCCTGTAAGCATTTTGTTTTTTCTGGCCGGCATGTCGAATTATCTTTACACCTATCTCACCGAATACCGATTCACGAACATGTCCGCACTTATGTTTACTGCTGCCGTGCTCGTCTTTATGCTCGGACTTGTTTCCGAACAGATCGCGCTGCTGCGCATGGAGAGACGCTCTTCTTCGGGCCACGACGAGAGCGTCGATGGCGATTGACAAGCAGCGTCGATGAAAAGATTGAAAATCCTGTGTACTACACGTCGCGCGGGGCTTGTTGTTGATAACAGGGATCAAGCTCGGACTCATCCTTAGCCTCGGTCTTGTGGGTGCTGCCGCGGGGATGGCCGTCATTATCGCGACTCCGTGGGGAATTGGATTAAGTCCGGACTCGACCGTCTATATTGGCGGAGCGCGAAGCTTGCTCAGGGGAGCCGGCTTCAGCCTGCCGACGGATTCCGGCACTTTGGCCCCGGTCGTTCACTTTCCACCGCTTTACTCATTTGTGCTCGCGATGTTGTCCGTTACCGGGGCTGAACCGTTACTCGTGGCCCGATGGCTCGCCGCCGGTCTCTTCGCCTGTAATGCAGTGCTCGCGGGTGCTCTGGGGTTCTCCGTACTCCACTCGGTTCGCCTTTCTATAATCGTGGGGTTATTTGCATTGATTGCATTTCCGATGGTTCAGGTTCACACAATGGCCTGGTCGGAACCGCTATTTATTGCGCTGCAACTCGGCGGAGTTCTTGCCTTGCTCGTTTTTTTTCGCAAGCGAAGTCGCCGTGATCTGATTCTAACGGCGGTGGTTTTTGGTTGTAGCGCTCTGGTTCGATACGCTGGACTCGCTACGCTGGTCGCGGGCGTCGCCGGCATCGTGTTGCTGTCTGAGAGGCGTTGGCGCGACCGCCTGATCGACGCTACTATTTTTGCGGCAATCGGTTTTCTGCTCACGATCGCATGGGGGGTTAGAAACCTATGGGCCGCCAAAAGTTTCGTCGATCGCACTTTTTCCTTTCACCCGATTTCCGGTGAGCAGATGGCTTCCGTGTTCGGTATCGTATCGAGTTGGTTATCGTTCTCCTGGTTGACCTCGATGGATACGCTGAGCATTTCATTGATCATGCTCATTTTGCTGGGAGCGGTTTGTCTTTTGCTCAGTGGATCCGCGCAAGTGCCGCCTCAAGAGTGGTTAGTTCCGTCCGTCAAGTTTCTTTTGATTGTAACGTGTAGCTATCTGATGATGCTGATGGGATCGGTTTCGTTTTTGGACGCGCAGGTGCCCGTCGATACCCGGCTGTTGTCGCCGCTCTATGTTCTGCTCCTGGTTGTGGGTTTGTCCCTTGGCGCGAGTCTCTGGCGTGATTCTAGAGTGAGCGGCGTGTCACGGGCGATTCTAGCACTATCTTTGATGACTGCCCTTGCCGCTCAGGCAGCTGCGTCAATAGGCTGGTTGGAATTTAGTATTCGAGACGGCGTGGGTTACGCGGGCCGCGAGTGGCGAAATTCCGAGACGCTTGTGAAGCTGGCCTCGCTCCCCCCGGCAAATAGAATTTATTCCAACGCGCCGGATGCCTTATATGTTTTGCGTGGAACGCCGGCGGCGATGATACCCAGAAAAGTTGATCCGCAGACCTCCAGACCAAACCCGCACTACGCGATGGAAATGGCTCAACTCAGACGTGCGCTAAACGAAGATAAAGCCATACTCGCGTATTTTAACCGGATTACCTGGCGTTGGTATCTCCCGACGGCCGGCGAGGTCGAGGAGGCGATCGGCATGCGTCCATGGGCGCGGGCCAGCGATGGTCTAATTTTTGCGGGGTACTGACCGTTGATAATGACCAAGCCCGACAGAGCCGCTCCGACCATCGAACAAGAGCAAATTCGCGAGTTTTACGACTCCGTTTATTATCGCGATGCCGAAGAAACGCCCCGGGTTCCGCATCACCTACGGCGACTGGTAAAAAAACTAGGACCGTGGACCGGCCAGCGTGTACTTGACGTAGCGTGCGGCACGGGTGGCTGGCTTGCGGCCACCGCGGCGTGCGGAGCCATGCCGGCGGGGATCGACATCTCCCAAAAAGCGCTGGACGTTTGCCGCCGAGCGTTGCCAGGTGCCGAACTCTACTGCGGTCCTGCGGAGCAGCTTCCTTTCCGAGATCACGAATTTGGTTTCATCTCTTGCCTGGGAGCGCTGGAACATTTCTTGGACCCCCACGCCGCGCTCAGCGAAATGGTCCGGGTTGCCAAGCCCAATGCGGTCCTCTTACTCCTGGTTCCCAACTCGGGATTTTTACCCTGGCGCTTTGGGCTCTACTCGGGCACGCACCAGGCGGATGTGAAAGAAGATGTTCGTTCCCTGGCTGAGTGGCAGGAACTTTTCGCGTCCGCAGGTCTCAGGGTTCTCTACCGCTGGAGAGATTTGCACGTGCTCTCGATCTCGTGGATTTTTCGCGGCCACTGGTATCAGTGGCCCGTCCGGGCGGCGCAAGCGTTGGCGCTACCCCTCTGGCCATTATCCTGGCAATACCAGGTCTATCATCTGTGCGTCCTTCGCAAGCAATAAGTTCGACGAATGAACCTCTTGGTTATCACGTGGAACTATCCGCCCCGCCGCGGCGGCATCGAAAACCTGATCGGTAGCCTCTGCGACGAGCTCAAGAAGAGTCAGCCGGTGTATGTCATTACTTCGCGTGCACCAGCTTCGGGGCCGGAAAAAAACGTCTTTCGCGCTCCGCTGCCGGGATTGATTGCCTTTGCTTTTTACGCCGTTTGGCGCGGCGCGGCTCTATTGGCGCGCGATAAACAAATTGGCGTGGTGTTCGGTGGAAGCGCGGTCGTGACGCCTGTGGTTCTAATTCTCTCGCGCATATTAGGACGCCGAGCAGTTGTACAGGTCCACGGTCTAGATGTTGTCTATCGTAGCCTGATCTATCAGTGGCTGTGCGTGCGCTGGTTGAAGTATTGCGACCACATCGTCGCCAATAGCGGCTTTACGGCGCAGCTCGCGCAATCGAAAAAAGTTTCGTCAGATCGAATCACGGTCATTCCACCGGGAGTCGTTGCTGAACGATTTAAGCAGCAAACAGATAGCGCCGCAGACAAACGAGCCTGGGGTGCAGACGGAAGGAAAATCATTCTCTTTGTCGGGCGCCTGGCAAGGCGGAAAGGCGTCAAGGAGTTTATCGAAAATTGCTTCGTTCCTATTGCCCGAGAAATTCCTGACGCGATGTTTCTTATCGTCGGCGGCAATCCGACCGAGTCGCTGACCCATCGGGATGACGTAGCCAAAGAAATTAACGCGGTAGTTGCAAGGCTTTGCCTTGAAAGCCAGGTGCGCTTGCTCGGCTCCTCGAGTGACGAGGAATTGATCAAATTATATCAGACGTGCGACTTGGTTGTTTTGCCCGCGTTGGACACGAAGGACGACGTCGAAGGGTTCGGCATTGTCGCCTTGGAAGCCGCCGCCGCGGGGAAGCCGGTTGTAGCGACGCGAGTTGGGGGGATTCCGGATGCGGTGGAAGATGGACGAAGCGGGATATTAGTCGAGCCGCGGGAATACCAAGCGTTTAGTCAGGCAGTGATTTCGCTCCTGCAAGATCGTGATCAGAGTCTATCTTTGGGCTCGTACGCGCAGTGTCGAGTAGCCAAGGAGTTTTCGTGGCGTTACCTGGCTGCACAATATGAAGATGTATTTGATGGGCGCACACATGGTCGGGATTAACGGACCGCATGGTCAGCGAGCGTGGGGCCCTGACCAGTAACCTGGTGGAAAAAATCGCTGAGCTTCCTGGCGGAGTCGGACCACGAAGGCACTGGAGAGTCGATAAGCGTTCTCAGCTGCAATTGACGCCGAATTGCAGTCGCGAGGCTGGCCGGGTTTTCAGGTTCATACAGACAGTTGGGGTGATTTTGCAAGAATTCATTCATCGAACCCACCGCTGCGGCGACTAGCGGCACACGGCAGGCGATGATCTCATAGGCCTTTTGCGGGAAACTGAGTTCGCCTTGAGCCGAGTGTCGATAGCAAATCACGGCGATATCCAGCGCGCTGAGAAACGTTGCCACTTCTTCGTGGGGCAACTCCTTGAAGTCATGCACCCGCGGTCCCGTGAGGATTTGCAACTCTCGCGGCCGTGGACCAGCCAGTACCAGATGAAGATCCGCAATGTCGCGAGAGAGTATTTCGAACGCCGCGAAGAGCGTTTCGATGCCGCGGCTACGGTCCAAAGCTCCGGCCGTGCCGATGATCGTGGCGTTTTTCGGCAAGTCAAGCCGTTCCCGACATGCGTTCTGGTCTTGCGGCTGAAACAGGTTCTTGCGAATACCGTTTTCGACGACGAATGTCGGTTGAGTCCGCTTGTAGTTTCGCATCACGTAATCCGCTAACCGCCCGCTGAAGGCGGTAACACCGTCTACCGTTGTTACTGCCCGGCGAAAAAGCGGCAACACTCCGGGCACTCGGCTCGCGGGGAACGCCTCGAAATTATCGTATAAATCAATGACACATCGTGCCCGAACACGGCTGGCGAGCCAGCTGCCGAAAATGGCATGATAGGCGTCTGAACAGGCCCAGATTAGGTCCGGGCGAAACTCCTGCGATAATGTCACCGCGTGTCGCGTATATTTTCGGAGTTGGGGCAAGTATCCGTTCAACAGACTAACCGAATTCCACGTCACACCGGCGCCCGATGAGCTGCTACCATCGACGAACGCTTCCTCGGGTCGCCGGCGATAACTGAGAGCGAGTCCCCGAACCTCATGCCCGAGCCGCGCCAGCTCCAGGGGCAATTCCCTGAACCGACCAAATCGGTCATCAATGAGATCTTTCCCCATGTATTGGCGCTTGGTTAAGACGAGAATTCGCATTCTGCGGCACGGAAAAGAAATTGGCTTTGCCTCTGGCGGTTCTGAATTTAGAGTCACGTGCGAACGCGGAAGATTACTTGCTTTTCTCGCTCGCGAAATGCTACTTCACCAAAAGAGCTAAATATGGCCTGCCTTCCAAGCAAGTTGAACCCGACAGTGAGTTTGTCCGAGAAAGCAATCGGCGCGCGGACCTTTATATCGTCGATTTGCAGGGGGAGAAGGAAAGAGTGCGCGCGGATAAAATTTCCGTCCGCGGCCTTGAACATTCTAACTCGCCCTTGACCCATCGGCAGGTGCAGCGCGGCCAGGATTTCGCTGTGGAATATCGAACAAAAGGCTCCGGAATCGATGTAGGCCTCCGTTTTAAACAGTATGTCTCGGCCGAAGAGAGTAACCGGAATAATAGGCGCAAAGTGCCCGCCGAGGCGAGTATAAGGAAAGACTAGAGAACGCACTCAAGGTCTTCTTTGGTCGGTATGGGAGCGGCGAACGGGGTCGCGTGGGGATATCTGGAGCGCGCCTTCTTGATGAGCCCCGGGACACGCTGTTTTTTCCCTATACCAACAAGATTCCCCTCGGCAAGAACGATCCATTCGCCGCCACGCTCTCGAACGAGCCGACTCAAGTGTGTCTGGAAATAGCGGTGATCGGCGTCGCCGCGGGACGACGGACGTTTTCGCCTTTCTGCTGGCATGCAAACTCCTGTAGACTAAACGTAACATGGTGCCATGATTACGGTCAATCTGAGGAT
>CAMLCX010000020.1 GCA_946478635.1 uncultured Pseudomonadota bacterium | reverse complement strand
CGCGGGGTGGAGCAGTCTGGTAGCTCGCAAGGCTCATAACCTTGAGGTCCCGGGTTCAAATCCCGGCCCCGCAACCAACTTTCAGGGGCCATTAGGCTCTTTTTTTTTGCCGTTCGTCTAATATCAGGTCACCTTGGCGGTGACAATGGAAGCGAATGGGAACAAAAAAACGAACGGCAGGATCCGCGGACGAGCATAACGAGACTATGACTGCGCCCAGCGCCGGTCAATTACCCGCATGCAGCCGGAGCGAGCTTGTTCGTTCAAGAGCGGAGATCCGAGCTTTTGGTCTTTCCCTGGCGCTGATTCTAGCCGTCTTTCTATCATCCCCTGGCCGCGCGTTCGCCTCCAACCACTACACCGAAAGACAGCTCGATTCACTGGCAGAGCGCGTGGGCAGGACCTTCTGGCTGGGCGCAGGCGACGGACGCGCGCCGGTGTTTTTGGTTTCGCCTTCCGACACGGCGTCCACGTTTCGGCCCGCTAGCGAGGACTCCTTTGTGATCACTGAACTCGCCGGCAGGTCAAAGAAAGATCCATTCTACGCCGTCCAGTTCGAGTCCGGCAAAGTTGGTTATATTCGGCCCGAAGCATTCCACGAAGCGCTCAACGTTACGATTTTATCCGCTGATGCTCGCGCCGGTGAAAAGGAGAAAGCCGAAAAACAAGCACGCGAGGAGAAAGCTAGAGTTGAATGGATTAATTCGCAGCCTTGGTCCGCTCCGGTCAAGCAAGCCGCGATCAAGAAGCAGGCAACGCCGGGACTCAAGACCACCGAAGTGAAAAAGATCTTAGGATCGCCCCTGCGTATTACGAAATTACGCGGTCCATCCAAAGCCGCCGAGGAACAATGGTTTTACTCCGGCGGGTCCGTTCTTATCTTTCACAACGGCCTCTTGAGCAAAGTCGATCGTGTTGAAAAGAAGTGACACAAGCGGCTTGGTGTTTTGCTTGCGCGTGTTGCTAATTGCCAATGATCCGACAAGATCGGACGTTAGCATAGTTTCGCGATAGCGCGATTTTTCACAATCGCAGTTTCTTAAGCTTCTCATTTCGCCGCCGCTCCGATTTGGAAGCTTGCCGCGGATTACCTCCCCCTGTCCGGCCGAATTTTTCACGGTCAAAATCATCATTCGGGTATGTGCCGTCCAGCCCCCTCAATATGTCGCTGAACTCGCTCGCTGAAACCGCCACTGCGCCAAAACGCTCGACCGCATTGCGGATTTCACGATCCGAGGTCACGACAACAGAGCCCGCGCCCTTTTCCCGAGCGAGCCGAATGATCACGGCATCGGCCTTTTCGTTCAGCCTGGAGTACAGTATCGAGAGAGCGTTTTTCTTCTGCAAAACCTCTTCATTTCGTCCGGAACGCCACCCGTCAAATACAATGATCACGTTAAATTGCTTGATTTCTTGATATTGCGAAAGGCGTTGCACTATCCAGTTTCGCTTAGGTTCAAGCGGGTCGTGTAATCCTTGCTCGCTCCCGATCAAATTGTAGCCGTCAACAATCAAATCCATTGTTATGCCCGATGCATTATGGCAGTCATCTACAGTGCGAGCAAAACCTGTGGTTGTCAAAAATGAAAAAAACAGGTACAACCGTTGCGATTTTCGGATGGAGGAATTTCGAATTTGCCGCTAAATGTAAATAAAGCTCGACGTATCAAAGAGTTACCCCCATACCTCTTCGCCGAAATTGACCGGCGGAAGCGCGCAGCTTTGGCCCGCGGCGTGGATCTCATCGACCTGGGAATCGGTGATCCGGACATCCCGACGCCATCCCCTGTAGTCGAAAAGCTTATGGAGTGCGCCGCCAAGCCCGTTAACCACCGCTATCCCAACAGTTCCGGGATGGCAGAATTTCGTGATGCCGTCGCCAAATGGTATAAGACGCGGTTTAGCGTTCAACTGGACGCGGAAAAAGAAGTCGTTTCTTTGATCGGTTCCAAGGAAGGCATCGGCAACATGGCCGTGGCCTTCGTTGATCCAGGGGACGTGGTACTGGTCTCCAGTCCCTGCTATCCGGTTTACCATATTGGCACCGCTTTTAGCGGGGGTACGAACTATTTCCTGCCGTTGAAGAAGGAAAATCATTTCCTACCCGACCTGGACACCATCCCGGCCGAGGTCGCCAGCCGGGCAAAACTCCTGTGGATCAATTATCCGAACAATCCCACTGCCGCCGTAGCAGACGCGAGTTTTTACAGGCGGGTCGTCGACTTCGCCAATCAATACAACGTCATCGTTTGTCACGACGCCGCCTATACGGAAATGGGTTACGACGGTTATAAACCCATGAGTTTTCTCGAAGTCGACGGTGCCCACGATGTCGGCATCGAATTTCATTCCCTGTCGAAGACCTTCAATATGACCGGATGGCGCATTGGCATGGCGGTCGGAAATCCAGAAATCGTTAGCGGCCTAGCGCAGGCTAAGTCCAATCTAGACTCTGGTATATTCCAGGCGATTCAGGAAGCCGGTATCGAAGCGCTCCGCTTGGGCGACTCGATCGTTGAACCGTCGCGCAAAATCTATCAAGAGCGGCGCGATATCCTGGTCGACGGGCTGCGCGCGGTGGGGCTCGAATGTGAAAAGCCCCGAGCGACTTTTTACGTGTGGGTGGCCTGCCCCAAAGGACTCTCGTCCGCCGATTTTACCGCCAAGCTACTGGACGACGCCGGAGTCGTGACCACTCCCGGAAATGGTTTTGGCGAGGCCGGCGAAGGCTATGTGCGATTTACCGTGTGCGTAGACAAAGAACGACTGCGGGAGGTTTCGGAAAGGATTCGTAAGGTCAAGCTGTAGATCCCTTCCCAAAAAAATACCGACATGGCAAACGCGATGGCTCATCAGGTATACGTCGGTATCGGTTCCAATGTGGGAAACAAGAAGGAAAACTTCTTGGAGGCGATCGATCGCGTCGCTAAGTTACCGGACACGAAAGTGATCAAAGAGTCGTCGCTCTATGAAAGCGAGCCTCTTGGAGATTCCAAGGACTGGTACGTCAACGGCGCCATCGAGATCGAGACCAGATTCAAACCAGACATGCTGCTCAAAAAATTCAAGAACATCGAACGCGCCATGGGCCGGAAGAAAGTCAAAAAACGCTGGGGCGCGCGTATTATTGATCTCGATATCCTTCTTTACGATTCAGCGGTGGTGAAGAAAAAAACTTTGAAAATTCCGCATCCAGAAATGCCGACCCGAAAATTTGTCCTGATTCCGTTGAGCGAAATTGCGCCCCAGGTCATCCATCCCGAGCTCGGCGTCACCATTTCCGAGCTGCTCATCAACGTGAAGGATGACAAAAAGATCCATCTGTACCACGCGTAGCCGTATCGGTTAGCGGGAGCAAGATATGCTGCTCCGACTCGTCCTCTTTTTTGTCATTGCTTACGTCGTCTTTACCTTGTTCCGGTCGCCGGCCGCTCGGCGCCGCGGCCAGTCTTCGAGCAAGCCCAAACCCGAACCCAAGGGCGAAGAAATGGTGCTCGACCCGCAATGCCAGAGCTATATTTCGAAATCCAATGCCGTGGCCGTGTCCGGGCGCTACTTCTGCAGCCAAGAATGCGCGCAGCTCTATTTAGGCCGCTAAAGCGGCGAGAATTTTTTCGTGGATGTTGTCGAAACCGCCGTTAGACATGATGAGCACCAGATCGCCGCTCTGCGCCTCCCGCCCGACCACGGATGCGATTTCTGCCGCGTTGCCGCCTCGACGCGCGCGCTCATCGCCACAGAGGCGATTGATTCTACGAACAACATTTTTGACCGATAGGCGCTCACCGTCGGGGACTTTCTCCGGCTGATGGACCGGCGCGACGATAATCCGATCGGCCAAGCTTAGCGCATCGGCGAATTCCTGCTCGAAGATATTCCGCTTGCTGGTGTTGCTGCGCGGTTCAAAAACGGCCCAGATCCTGCGGTTTTGGTAGGCCGCGCGAACCGCTTCAACGGTTTCGCGCACCGCGGTAGGATGATGCGCAAAATCGTCGATCACCAGGACGCCGCGCCGCTCGCCGCGGATTTCCTGACGCCGTTTCACTCCCGCAAAAGTGGCAAAGCCCTCGAGGAGTCTGCCTCGATCGACGCCGATCGCTCTGCCAAGCGCATAGACCGCCAAAGCGTTCTTGATGTTGTGCCGTCCGATAACGGCAGCTTCCATGCGCCCTTCCGGTCTTCCCCGGTAGCATGGCGTGAAAAAACTTCGTCCCTGAAAAAACTCAACATCGACCGCTTGCCAGTCCACATCCGTGCTTTCGCCGTAGGTGATGCGCTGGCAGGGCGCCGCGGCGGCAATTTCCTTCGCTACCGGATAATCGCCGCATACCACCAGGGAACCGGCGGCAGGAATGATCTCCATCAACCGTAAAAAGGCGCTTTTTACATGATCGAGGTCGCGATAAATATCAGCGTGGTCAAATTCGATGCTGGTCAGGATCACGCTCTGCGGGCGATAGTGAAGAAACTTGGGGCCCTTGTCGAAAAAAGCGGTGTCGTATTCGTCGCCCTCGATGACCACGTAGTTTCCTTCACCGACCTTCCAGCCACTGCCGAAATTGATCGGCACGCCGCCGACGAAAAATCCCGGATCGAGTCCAGCGCGCGTCAACACCCAGGCCGCTAATGCAGTGGTCGTCGTCTTGCCGTGCGTGCCCGCAACTACGAGCGATGACCGCGAGCCGATGAGGAATTGACCCAACGCTTGCGGAAACGAAATTTGCGGGATGTCTTGATCGAGCGCAGCCTGGGCTTCCGAATTGCCGCGCGAAACCGCATTCCCGACCACAACGAGATCGGGCCTGGGCACGAGATGCTCGGGGCGAAAACCCGGCAGGACGTTGACGCCGATCTCCGCGAGGTACGTGCTCATGGGCGGATAAATATTCTGGTCCGAGCCGGTGATCCGGTAGCCGCGCGACTTCAGTAAACCCGCGAGCGATGCCATGCCGACACCGCAAACAGCGATGAGGTGGATATGGCTGCCGGGCGCTGGAACAACCATCATGGGAAAAGTGCTTTCATAATTTCATCGTGGATCAGGGGGCGAAAATCCTTGATCTTCTCGTTTTTGCGCGTCGGATGAACGCGATTGGTAAGCAGAATAATATGGCAGTTTTTTTCTAAATCCCACCAAATCGAGCAGCCCGTAAAACCGAGGTGACCCACGGAATGGGACGAAAACATATGTCCGCTCGCCGAGCGTTCCGACGACGGCGTATCCCAACCCAGAGCAAAATTGGCGTCGGCGGCAGAATCGTTTTTCTTGAAGAATTCCTGCACCAGCGCCTGCGGCAAGAAATCATCGCTGCCGTAAAAACAGCGGCTCATGCGCAGCAAAAATGCATGGACGTCCCGCGCTGATGAAAACAAGCCTGCGTGACCCGCGACGCCGCCCATGGCGTACGCGTTGTCATCGTGCACTTCTCCGCAGAGAATTTTTTTTCGCCAGGGACAATTCTCTGTGGGCGCGATCATGTCTTCGACGGGATGAAGCCGGTGCGTTCGAAGCTGCGTAAGATCGACGAATCCGGTTGCGCGAAGTCCTAGCGGTTTAAAAATCCGATCCTGACAAAACCGGTCAAGCGTGTTGCCGGTGAGCACCTCGATGGCTTCACCTAAAATAATGAAACCCAGGTCGCTGTAAACGCATTGGCTCCCCGGCGGGTGCAGCGGTTTGTCCCGGTGGATCTGTTCGTACACGTAATTCTTGGCGGCCCGGCTGGCGACAAAATTGATGCGTCCGGACTTTTCGTTCTTGATGATTTCTTCAAAAAAGGGTTTCCATGCCGCCAGACCGGAAGAATGATTGAGCAGATGGCGAAAGGTCGTCATATTCTTGCCGAACACGCCGAACATCGGAATCACGCGGGTAACCAGATCCTCCAATCGCAGCTTTTTTTCTTTAAGAAGGAGCATGATGGCAACGGTGGTCGCCATCGGTTTGGTTAACGAAGCAAGGTCGAAAATGGTTCCCACATCCATGGATGCTCTTTGCGGCGCCAATGAGCGGAAGCCGAATGCCTTCTCGAAAACGACGCTTCCCTCCCGGCTCACCAGTACCACGGCGCCTGGAAAAACCGTCTCTTGGATCGCCTGTTCAAAGGCATTTTCAACGGCATGAAAATTCATGATGGATTATTCTTTTGCGCGGCGAGTCCAGCGACCCCCCGATGATCAATTGCGCTGCAACGCGCGCCCGTCAAGCAACTGGCGCTTCAAGCATTTCTAGATTTGCCGAGTCTCCATCCAGGAGCATTTCTATGCCGAACGGTAGTGTCACATTTTCCGCTCCATGACCGGCGTTGACTCCCATGACCACTGGATAAGACGCGCCGCGAAATAAATCGTCGATGACTTCGCTTACGCCCCGCGGGCCTTCGCCATCGCAATTCGTGAAATCACCAAACAGCACGCCGGCCACTTCTTCCAACTTTCCCGCCATCTTTAAATGCAACAACATTCGCTCGATGCGATAAGGTTTCTCGCCTACATCTTCGAGAAAAAGCAATTTGCCGCGCGTATCAATTTCATAGGGCGTGCCAAGCGTCGTCACCAACATCGAAAGGCAGCCGCCCATCAACTCGGCCCGCGCCTTGCCGGGCCGGATGGCTTTTCCCAGAGCGATTTTCCACCGGTCCATGGCGCCGCCGAGCAGGGGCCAAAAATGGCTACTGGTTGTTTCGCTCATGCCGCGGGCGAAATCCATCGCCACCATGGGCCCATGAAAAGTGACCATGCCGCAAGTCTGTCGAAGCCAGTTGAGCAAGATCGTCACATCGCTATAGCCCACGAAAACCTTGGGATGGCGTCCGATTCTTACGCTCAAATACGGAAGCATCTGGACGGAGCCGAAACCGCCGCGCGCGCAAAAGATCGCATGAATATCATCGCGGCGAAAAAACTCGGTCAAATCCCGTGCCCGGTCCTCCGCGCCACCGGCAAGATAGCCGTTGTTGGCGAACAGATTTGGGCCGAGCTCGACTTCAAATCCTTGCGCGCGAATTGCGGCGACCCCGGCCTCGAGCGGTCCCCGTTCAACCGAGCCGGCGGGCGCAACGACGCCCACACGCGCGCCGGGACGCAAACGGAGAGGCTTATTCACAGCCATGGGATTTCTTGGCGGATCTGTCGATCCCTGCCCTGGGCGGGCTGTCCAAGCCTGTGGATAACCTACGATCCGAGTCTTTCATGAACGTCAGTAAGGATATCCATATTGGCAAAAAAGCTTTGTTTGCACAAGATTTTTTCTACTTTGCCGGCGCACACAGAGTCCCGGGTCGAGTCGAGATTGACTTCGTCCCCTTGGCCGGATAGAAAAAAATTGCCCACACATTTACCGGTCGTTTCACCGAGTCGCCAAGCCGTTATCCACAAGGATTTCAACAGCGATGAAGATCAAACCGGAACAGTTGGATAGACTGGCAGAATTATTGATTGCCGGTTATCGAAGTAAGGAACTGATGGTCGCGCCCGGCGATTATGCGCCGATCAAAAGGAAGATCGCCGAAATTATCGCGCGGAACTTTTCCGAAGAAGAGGCGATCGAAGAGGAAGCGCGCAAGATGCTCGCTTCCCATGCGCGCGAAGCTCGAGATATGGATTCTTACCGGATGTTTCTACTGGCCAAGCAAAAGCTCGCGGCAAAAAAGGGCTTCATCCTGTGATCAAATTATCGGAAAGCCGCATCTCGCACTTGGCGCATCTAGTGATGGATGGATTGCGCAGGGATAAGCTCGCCGAGTTTCCCAATGAAGGCCGCTCACTCACCGAGACAAAACAAATCCTCAAGGACTTTTTCCAACGAGAAGACCATCTGGATGAGATCGTACGGCAAAAAATCCAGTCCCTGTCACGCCAAGTACCGCAGGGAAGCCGTGAATGGGACATTCTTTATCGCAAATATTTCGAGGAAGAATCCCGCAAGCAGCGCAAATGAATCTTATCCGGTCATGAAGCCCATTTACCTGTAACTAATAGAGAAAACTCACGCGCAAAACCTTGACAGGAAAAAATTGATGCTTAGATTCAACGCGGCTTAGGTCACATCGGCTAGGGTTATCGCACCCCATGACCTAAGACAAAATCTTTTAAAATTCACAACTTAGAGCCAAAAGCTGAAAGGAGACAGCAAAGTGAAAATCAGGCCTTTGCAAGACCGGATCATTGTCAAACGCATCGAGGAAGAGGAGAAAAGTAAGGGAGGAATCATCATTCCCGACACCGCCAAGGAGAAGCCCCAGGAAGGCAAAGTAGTCGCGGTCGGCAAGGGGAAAGCCAACGATGACGGCAAGATTACTCCGCTAGATGTCAAAGTAAACGATCGGATCCTGTTCGGCAAATATTCCGGCAGCGAAATCAATATCGACGGCGATGAGCATTTGATTATGCGCGAGGATGATGTCCTCGGCGTCATTGAGAAGTAATTTTCATAGAATTCAGGAGGAAAAGATGGCAGCTAAAATTGTTAAATTTAATCGCGACGCACGCGACGCGATTCTCAAAGGCGTCAATATTCTCGCGGACGCCGTAACCGTGACCCTTGGACCCAAGGGACGAAACGTCGTTCTTGACAAATCTTTCGGCGCACCGAACGTCACCAAAGACGGCGTCACCGTGGCGAAAGAAGTCGAGCTGGAAGACAAGTTCGAGAATATGGGCGCGCAGATGGTAAAGGAAGTCGCCAGCAAGACCTCAGATGTCGCCGGCGACGGCACCACGACCGCGACCGTTCTGGCGCGGCAGATTTACGCCGAAGGCGTCAAGCTTGTCGCCGCGGGCCATGACCCGATGACTCTTAAGCGCGGGATTGATAAAGCCGTTTCAGCAATGATCGGCGAGCTAAAAAATCTTTCCAAACCGACCAAAGATCCTAAAGAGATCGCCCAGGTCGGCACCATCGCCGCCAATAACGACTCCACTATCGGCGATGTCATCGCCGAAGCGATGAACAAGGTCGGCAAAGAAGGCGTGATCACGGTCGAGGAAGCCAAGGGCCTTGAGACCACGCTTGACGTCGTCGAAGGCATGCAGTTCGACCGCGGCTATCTTTCGCCCTATTTCGTCACGGATCCCGAGCGAATGGAATGCGTTCTCGAAGATGTTTACCTGCTGATCCATGAGAAAAAAATCAGCAACATGAAGGAAATCCTGCCGGTCCTCGAACAGATTGCCAAGTCAGGCAAGCCGTTTATCATCATTGCTGAAGATATCGAAGGCGAGGCGCTCGCTACGCTCGTGGTCAACAAGATTCGCGGCACGCTGCGTTGCGTCGCGGTAAAAGCGCCGGGGTTCGGCGATCGCCGTAAAGCGATGCTTGAAGACATCGCGGTCCTGACCGGCGGCAAGCTGATCGCTGAAGAGCTAGGCATAAAATTGGACAACATTGGCCTGCAGGACCTTGGCCGCGCCAAACGAATCGTCGTCGACAAGGACAATACCACGATCGTCGACGGTGCCGGCAAGAAGTCCGATCTCGAAGGGCGGATCAAACAGATTCGTGCTCAGATCGATGAAACCACGTCTGATTACGACCGGGAGAAGCTCCAGGAGCGCCTGGCGAAGCTCATCGGCGGTGTCGCTGTGATCAACGTCGGCGCTGCCACGGAAGTTGAGATGAAAGAGAAAAAGGCGCGCGTCGAGGATGCGCTGCACGCCACTCGGGCCGCGGTCGAGGAAGGCATCGTGCCCGGCGGCGGCGTCGCTCTGCTCCGCTCGGCAGTCGTTCTCGAAAAGATCCGCGTTTCCGAAGACGAGCGCTGGGGCGTCAACATCATCAGGCGTGTCGCTGAAGAGCCGCTTCGCCGTATCGCCATCAACGCCGGCGTCGAAGGCTCCATTGCGCTGCAAAAAGTGAAAGAGGGCAAGGGCGCCTTCGGGTTCAACGCCGCGACCGAAGAATATGAAGACCTTTTCAAGGCAGGCATCATCGATGCCACCAAGGTCGTTCGCACGGCGCTGCAAAACGCCGCCTCAGTTGCCAGCATGTTGCTGACGACAGAGGCCATGGTCGCCGAAAAGCCGGATGACAAGTCGGCAATGCCTGGAATGCCTCCCGGAGGCATGGGTGGAATGGGCGGTATGGGTGGAATGGGCGGTATGGGCGGTATGATGTAACTTTTCTCGCACGCTTCATCAGTGGGCCCGTTACGTGTCGACCAGGCCACGTAGCGGGCCTTTCTGTTTCTTCCGACCTTGACTCACAGATATATTCATATTACTTTGCTTTAAACTTTCCCTTGGAAATATCGTCATTTAGCGTCCATATCCATGTTCGAATCTTTAACTGACAAACTTGAACTGACGTTTAAACGCCTGCGTGGGCAGGGCAAAATCACCGAGAAAAACATCGATGATGCCCTGCGCGACGTCCGGCTTGCCCTCCTCGAGGCCGACGTCCACGTGCAGGTGGTCAGAACGTTCCTTGAGGCGGTTAAATCCAAGTCCATGGGCCAGGAGGTTTTGCAAAGCCTCACTCCGGAGCAGCAGTTTATTAAAATCGTTCGTGACGAGATGGTGCACCTTCTCGGCGGCGAACATCACGATATCGATCTTAGAACCGCGCCGCCGGTAGTGATCATGCTGGTTGGCCTCCAAGGTTCGGGTAAAACAACGACCTTGGCCAAGCTCGCTCGTTATCTGAAAAAAGACAAGAAACGCACTCCTTATTTGGTGCCGGCAGACGTTTATCGCCCGGCCGCCATCGAGCAGCTGAAAATCCTGGGCGGCGAGCTCGACCTGCCCGTTTACGACGCCAATCCCGAAATTTCACCGGTGCTGATTTGTGAGCGCGCGCTGCAGGAGGCGAAGCAAAAATTCTGCGACGTGTTGCTGATCGATACCGCCGGCCGTCTCCATATCGATGAGGAATTGATGCAAGAGCTGTCCGCCATCAAGGCCGCCGTGCGGCCGCATCAGATCTTGTTTGTCGCCGATTCGATGACCGGACAAGACGCCGTCAATCAAGCACTGGGATTCGACGGCAAGCTCGGTTTATCTGGAATTATTCTCACCAAGCTCGACGGCGACGCGCGCGGCGGCGCAGCGCTCTCGATCCGCGAGATGGTCGGCAAGCCAATCTTGTTTTCCGGTATCGGCGAAAAGCTCGATGCCTTCGAGCCCTTTTATCCGGACCGGCTCGCGTCGCGCATCCTGGGCATGGGCGATGTGCTTTCCCTCATCGATAAAGTCCAGCAGAACGTCGAACAAAAAGAAGCGGTACGTTTACAGCAGGCGTTCCAGAAACAGCAATTTACGCTGGAAGAATTTCAGCTCCAACTGCAGCAGATCAAACGCATGGGCCCGGTGGGCAGCTTGCTCGAAATGATCCCCGGCGGGAAAAAGCTCGCAACGCAAGTCGACTCGGATAAGGCTGAGAAAGAACTTAAACGCGTCGAAGCGATCATTAATTCGATGACCCTTCAGGAACGGCGCAACCCCGCGGTTCTTAACGGCAGCCGGCGACGACGCATCGCCCAGGGGAGCGGCACCACGGTGACCGACATCAATCGTTTGATGAAGCAATTTCTGGAAATGAAAAAAATGATGCAACGGGTCAGCAAGGGAGGCATGCGCGCGCTGCTCAGCCGGATGCCGAACGCTTTCCACTAAGAGGATTCAAGATTATATTCACAGGCCGCTCAGCAGCGGTCTTCAAAGGGAGAGGGAAAGACAAGCATGAGTGTAACGATTAGAATGAGCCGGCATGGGGCCAAGAAAAAACCTTTTTACCGCATTGTGGTAAGCGACCGGCGCTTCCCGCGGGACGGACGCTATATCGAGCAGGTCGGCACCTACGATCCGCGAGCGAAGACCGGTGGCGTTAGATTGAATCGCGAGAAGATCGACGAGTGGATCAAAAAAGGCGCTCAGCCGTCGCAAACGGTTTCGGAATTGATCAAGAAAGAGCGCAAGGCCAGCTAAGAATTCTGTGAAGGATCTAGTTCAATACCTGGCAAAGTCCTTGGCCAACGACCCCGACGCCGTTGAAGTCAACGAAACGACCCGCGAAGGCGCGTCCCTATTGCAACTCAAGGTTGCCAAAGAGGATCTCGGCCGCATCATTGGCAAACAGGGCCGCACCGCCAAATCGATTCGTACGTTGGTGAATGCCGCGGCGGCGATCCACGACCGCAAGGTCGTCCTCGAAATCGTCGAAGAATAGAAACGTTTATCGTCGCGTGCGCCGATGGCTGAACCGGCAGTTCCCCTCGGTGAAATCGTCACCACCCATGGTCTCCATGGCTGGCTGAAGCTGAACCCTTTCAATAGCGGCACCACGGTACTTGCAAGCGGCGTGGAAGTCGTACTGGAAAAGTCCGGCGAACGTTTGCTGTTTCATCTCGAGGAAAGCAATCCGCAACGCAATCAGTTTTTGATCAAGCTCAAGGGTATCGAGAGCATCGAGCAGGCCGCCCGGCTTGTCGGCTCGACACTGCTGGTCGACGAGGCCGCCCTCGAAAGTTTATCACCCGGACAGTACTACCATTTTCAGGTTGTCGGGTTTGAGGTTTTCGCCGCAACCGGCGCGCGCATCGGAACGATCGCGTCCACCCTGTCAACCCCCGCAGGCGAGATCTACGTTGTTCAAGGAGCGGATAAAGAACACCTCATTCCCGCAATTAAGGAGTTTATCGATAAAGTCGATTTCACCACCGGCAGAATGATCATCAGCTTTCCCGAAGGCTTGTTGGAGCTTTAACCGGCCGCAGTTCAAACGATGCTTGGCTTTACCGTCATAACCATTTTCCCGCCCATGTTCGATTCGCCTCTCAGCCACAGCATCTTGCAAAAGGCGCGGGAAAAGGGACTCATCGAATTCAATTTTATCGATCCGCGCGATCATGCGACGGACCGCCACCGGATGACCGACGACTATCCTTATGGCGGCGGTCAAGGCATGGTTATGAAACCGGAGCCGCTGGTTGCCGCCATCGAAGCTGCCAAAGCTCGATCGCCGCAGGCGCGGATCATTCTGCTTACTCCCCGCGGACGAGTCTTCAACCAGGAGATCGCGCAACGGCTTGCTCAAGAGCCGGAAATAGTCCTCATCTGCGGCCGGTACGAAGGAATCGACGAGCGGGTTAAAGCGTTTGTCGACGAAGAAATCTCAATCGGTGATTACACCTTGAGCGGTGGCGAGCCGGCGGCCACGGTGTTGATCGACGCCGTTGCCCGGCTGGTTCCCGGCGTGTTGGGCAATGAAAACTCCGCCCTGGAGGAATCGTTCAGCGGCGGCTTGCTTGAATATCCGCAATACACCCGGCCCGAGGAATTTCGCGGCGTGAAGGTACCGGAAGTTCTGCTTTCCGGCGATCATCAACGCATCCGTCGGTGGCGTCGCGAGCAGAGCGTCGCGCTGACGCGGGCGCGCCGGCCGGACCTCTATGCGGCGTCTCAAGAATCCAACGAGCACGCGCACAGAGAGACGATCCCGGCGCCAGTCTATGTAGCCCTGCTGCACCATCCGGTCTATGACAAGAACGGCCAGGTTGTCACGACGGCGGTAACTAACATGGATATTCACGATATCGCTCGTTCGGGATGCACTTACGGGGTCAGGGCGTTTTTCGTGGCCACGCCCGTAAGGGCGTTGCAGAAACTCGCGCTCAAGATCGTCGAGCACTGGGAGAGCGGTTACGGCAGCCAATACAACGCCACGCGCAAAGAAGCTTTGGCGCTCACGCGCATTTGTGACACTCTGGACGATGCCATCATCGCCATCGAGCGGGAAACCGGCGAAAAACCGATTCTTGTCGCTACGTCGGCACGGCGCACGCAAAACCGGGCCTCTTTCGCTGCGCTACGAGACATGCTAAATAAAGAAACCCGGCCCTTTCTCATCCTTTTCGGCACCGGATGGGGCCTAACCGAAACAATACTTTTACAATCAGACTACGTTCTGGAGGCCGTCGATGGGCGCGGTGATTACAATCATCTTTCCGTCCGATCGGCCGCGGCGATCATTCTGGATCGCCTGTTAGGACGAGGGGAAGATAGGAGTCCGTCATGAGCATCGTCAGTCAGATCGAAGCACAGCAAGCCAAAAAGGACCCGCCGGCTCTCCGGCCGGGCGAAACGGTACGTGTGCATGTGAAAGTCGTGGAAGGCGAAAAGGAAAGGACCCAGGTCTTCGAGGGAATGGTGATCGGCATATCGGGGACCGGCAGCCGAGCCATGTTCACGGTACGCAAGATTTCTTACGGCGTCGGTGTCGAGCGGATTTTCCCTATTCACTCGCCCCGCATTGATAAAGTTGAAGTTGTCTCGAGGGGAAAAGTACGCCGTGCAAAACTTTATTTCCTACGCGAGCGCTCCGGCAAGGCCGCTCGGCTGACAGGTGAAGATCGTTAAAGCAGTAGCCGCGGGGGCAATTTAGCTCCCCCCTAAAACGTTCCCATTCCCATCAAAAGTCGCGCCCGGATGGATGCGCAGCTCGCCCACCCGCGCTTCTCCCTTGAAATAACCGCCCGGCAAAAGCTCAAAACATCCCATCACCTGAACCGATCCCACCAGTCGGCCCTGCAGATGGACCTGGCGCGCGGAAATATGGGCATCGACCTGGGCGTTCGAGCCGATCACCAAGAGGTCGGTGGACTTTATCTCGCCGGTGAAATGACCGTCGATTTTCACCGGAAGATTGTAGCTCAGCTTGCCGGAGATCGAAGAGTTGGTGAACAGCACCGTCCTTGGCGCCGTTCCTTGAATGAAGGATGGATTGTCTTTGTCGTCCATGAGGCCTTCGTGAAAATCACGATACTGACTCGCGTAGCATAACATCGCAGGACAATGAACAAAAGCCGTTTTGGCCCCCGCTGTAACGATGCCATCGAGCTGTGTTAGCATACCTGTATGGATCTCTTCGCATCGGCGCCGGAAAAAGCTCAACTCGCTTCCCGCCCGCTCGCCGAGAAAATGCGCCCCGCCGATTTGGCAGAATTCGTCGGCCAGGAGCATCTGCTTGGCCCGGGTAAACTTCTGAGCGGCATGCTCAGCTCGGGAAAACTCCGCTCGTTGATCTTCTGGGGTCCGCCAGGCAGCGGCAAGACCACACTGGCTCGACTCATCGCCAAGTCCGCCAACGCGGTTTCGATCAACTTTTCCGCCGTGACCTCCGGCGTCAAAGATCTCAAAAAAATCGTCCAAGAGGCGGAGCAGCTTCAGCGCGTCGGGCAACCCACCGTTCTTTTTGTCGACGAGATTCACCACTTCAACAAGTCCCAACAGGACAACTTTTTGCCCCATGTGGAGCGCGGCACGCTGATCTTGATCGGCGCGACCACGGAGAATCCGTCTTTCGAAGTGATCTCTCCCCTGCTCTCCCGCTGCCAGGTGCTCGTGCTAAAAACCCTGTCGCCCGCGGAGGTGGAAAGAGTCATCGACCGCGCGCTCCATGACGCCAAGCGCGGTCTTGGAGAGCTGAATCTGAATATTTCGACGGAAGGCCGCGGCTTCCTGATTCAACAATCCCAGGGCGACTGCCGCACCGCGCTCAACGCTCTGGAGAATGCGGCAAACTTGGCTGAAGCACAGGGCGACAAGGAAATCGGCCTTGCACAGATTCAAGAGGCTCTGCAAAGCCGCGCGTTGCAGTACGATAAGTCCGGCGAGGAACATTACAACGTCATATCGGCTTTCATAAAGAGCATGCGCGGCAGCGATCCCGATGCCGCGCTCTATTGGATGATGCGCATGATCGAGGCCGGCGAAGATCCGCTCTTTATCGCCCGGCGCATGGTCATTTTTGCCGCGGAAGACGTCGGCAACGCCGATCCGCAAGCACTGCAAGTCGCCGTGGCAGCCAAGGACGCCGTCCACTTCGTCGGCCTACCTGAAGGTAGGATTCCACTGGCCCAGGCGGTGACCTACCTCGCCAGCGCGCCGAAGTCGAATGCCTCTTACAAGGCGATGCTGGCGGCTGTTGAGGACGTGAAGGCGAACGGCGCGCTTCCGGTGCCGCTCCATTTACGCAACGCGCCAACGGCATTGATGCAAGAGCTCGGCTATGGCAAAGGCTACCAGTACGCTCATGATTTCGAGGACCATGTCGTCGAGCAACAGCATTTGCCAAAAGAACTTCTCGGTAGGCGCTACTACACCCCTTCCGATTCCGGCTATGAGGCCGAAATAAAAGACCGCCTCAAACTCTGGGACGCGAAAAAAAGCGAGCGCAAACGCTAACGTCAAAAACCAAATAAACAGATAGTTCCAATCGCGGCATCAATTTACAGCCAAGATCACCACAGCGAGGGTAACTATGGAGCGCATCCAACGTCACTTCGTTTTATGCCTGATCACGGGACTGGTGACGATCTTACCGATCGGCGGGACAATATTGCTGATCGTCTTCGCTGAACGATCCCTGAGTCCGCTCATTCCCGCCCGGTTCTATTTTCCCGGCGAGGGCCTAATGGTCGTCATCGTTCTGCTTTATCTATTGGGCCTGGCGCTGACATCGGTCGTTGGGCGCTGGATCTGGGAGAGCGTGGACGGGGGTCTATCGCGCCTTCCGGGTTTAGGCATTTTGTATCGGACACTAAAGCAAATTCTCGGATTCGAAGGCAGCGAAGGCGCGTTGTTCCAGCGTGTCGTGTTCGTTCGCGACGAGGGCACCAGCAGCACGGAAATCGGATTGGTTACGGCATCTGAAGGCGATGGCGAAGCGAAGCACTTGATTGTCTTCGTTCCCGGTTCGCCGAATCCTTCTCAAGGTCGCCTGCTGCGCATCCCGGCCAGACGCGTCGATGCCACCGACTGGAGCGTCGACAAGGCATTGAAATCACTCTTTTCCGTCGGCAAAATCTAACGACCGGTCGTTTAAGCAGTTGCATCCTGTGCGCGAGTTATTTTTCAATTCCGGCGAGATCGAGCAGAAAAACATAAGAGAAAGCGGTCTCCCGATGCCGGCGGAAACGACCCGATGCGCCGCCGTGCCCCGCGTCCATATTGGTTTTAAGCAGAATCCGATTCGAATCGGTTTTTAGCTCACGCAGCTTGGCCGCCCATTTCGCCGGCTCCCAGTATTGCACTTGCGAATCATGTAAACCGCCGGTAATGAGCATGGCGGGATAGGCCTTCCGCTCGACGTTGTCGTAGGGCGAGTAGGACAGCATGTAGTCGTAGAATTCCTTTTGGTTCGGATCACCCCATTCATCGTATTCACCCGTTGTCAGCGGAATCGACGAATCGAGCATGGTGGTGACGACATCAACGAACGGCACTTCGGCAACGATGCCCTTGAATAAATCAGGACGCAGGTTGCTGATCGCTCCCATGAGCAATCCGCCGGCGCTTCGCCCCATCGCAAACAGTCTCTCCGTAACAGTAAACTTCTCGCGAATGAGAAACTCCGCGACAGCGATAAGATCGGTAAAGGTGTTTTTCTTCTTGAGCAGTTTGCCGTCTTCGTACCATTGCCGCCCCATTTCCTGACCGCCGCGAATATGGGCGATGGCGTAAATGAAACCCCGATCGACCAGGCTCAGGCGCGGCGACGAAAAGGCGGCATCGATGCTGACGCCGTAGGAGCCGTAGCCATAAAGCAGCAAGGGATTGCTGCCGTCGCGGGGCGTCCCTTTGCGGTAGAGCAGAGAAATAGGGACATCGGTGCCATTGGTCGCGCGAGCATAACACCGCTCCGTCACGTAATTTTTCGAGTCAAAACCGCCGAGCACTTCCTCCTGCTTGAGCAAAGTTCGTTGTCGCGTCGTCATGTCGTAGTCATAAATCGACAGCGGCGTTTTCATCGACGTGTACTCGAAGCGCACGGTCGTCGTGTCGAATTCCAAGTTGACGTTCAGATTGGCCCGGTACGCCGGCTCGTCGAATTCGAGGTAATGGCCAGCGTTTCCGGACCATGGAAGAATGCGAATCTGCGTCAATCCGCGCGAGCGTTCCTCGAGAACGAAATGACTTCGAAACAATTCACAGTCCCCGAGGTAAACCTCATCGCGGTGCGGGATGACTTCCCGCCAATGCTCGCGCCCGGGTCTGTCGATCGGCGTCCACATCAGCCGAAAATTCTTCGCCTGATGATTGGTACGCACGATGAAACGATCCTCGAAGTGATCAATGTGATACTCGTGCTCGCGCTGGCGCGGCAGAAAAATTTTAAACTCGCCGAACGGCTGATCGGCATCGAGATAGCGGTACTCCTGGCTATTGGTGTGCGCCGACACGATCATTAGGAATTTTTTGGATTTCGTTTTGAAAATATAAGCGACGAATGTTTCATCGTCTTCTTGATAAACCAGTTGATCCTCAGCCGGATCGTTGCCAACCACATGTCGATAGATCTGAAACTGGCGCAGCGTCGTCTCATCCTGCTTGGCGTAAAATAGCGTCCGGTTATCATTGGCCCAGGTGAGATTTTCCGTCACGTTGGCAAGCACATCCGGCAGCATTTCGCCGGTTGTCAAGTTTTTCAGATAGGCCGTGTGAATGCGCCGTCCCTGGGTATCCACGGCATAGGCGAGAATGTCATGCCCCGAGCTCACCGCCGAACCGCCGATGGAAAAAAACTCATGCCCTTCGGCCAGCACATTGGCATCGAGCATGATCTCTTCGGACTGATCCAACGAGCCGCGCTTGCGCGCATGGATCGGATACTCTTTCCCTTGCTCGTAGCGCGTGTAGTAGTAATAGTGATCCCGCCGGTAGGGCACCGACATGTCGGTTTGCTTGAATCGCCCTTTGATCTCTTCGAATAGTTTTTCTTCGAACTCGCGGGTATGAGCCATTTCTTTGGCGGCATACTCGTTCTCCTCATTCAAATACCTGATAACCTCTGGATTCTCTCGTTCGCGCAGCCAATAATAGTCATCCACGCGCACATGGCCGTGCTTTTCAAGTTTCGTAGGTATCCGGTTGGGCATTCAATTCCCTGCCAATAAGATGGGGCGAAAGCGTGAATTTTAATTTAATTAATTTTGGGAACGAGCTCTAGGGACGGATTTCTTTATCAGATTGCGGACACGCGGGTAAATATCTTTCCTGGGTCAGTCGTGGGTCTATCTCAGTCGATTTACTCCGCCACATCCCCTCCCCTCACCCATCCAACTACACCCGTTTTGGTCCTCACCATGTACCAAATCTCCCCCGCGCCAGAGGCTCTGCCGAGCGGGGTCATTTCGTCGCCGCGCGCGAGCTTGCCGACGACTTCCGAAAGCGCGTCCTGCTGGCCGCGTAAAGCGATACCGTCGTTCCTGGCGCGCAAAGTGCTCGGCAGCCTATTAGCGGGTTCGAGGTCCATGGAACCAATTGTCATGCCGGCGCTGTTTCCATCGCCGATCAATTTACGAAAAACATCGAGCACTGCGGGCGAGGACCAGTCCATGGGTCCCGATTTCATACCGATCGCCTGCGCATTTCCGTCAACCAAGTAGCTGACGGGAATGCCGTAGACGCGATAGTAGCCGGCCACCCTCCCGGTCGTGTCCAGCGCTGTCGTGAAGTTGAGACCGTGCGTTTTCATGAACTTGTTGACGAGCGCGGCATTCTCTCGCTGATTGATCGCAAGGACGGTGAATCCATGACCACCAAAATTCAGACTGAGCCTTTCTATCGACGGCATCTCCTCCTTACAAGGGCCGCACCAGGTCGCCCAAAAATTGAGCAAGACCAGCTTGCCGCGATATGCGGTCAAACCCACGGGGCTGCCGTTCGTGTCGAGCAAATTGAAGTCCGGCGCGCCGGACATTGCCGGCTTGCTCAGACCGATGGACTTGATCAACTCGTCGACGGAACTGACAGTTTTGCTCTGCTGCGCCAATGCCCGGAGCGGTACCGCTGCGATGAGCGCAGCGACCAAGCCGATCCCGAACCTATTTTTTAGACCACGCATTGGCCCTCCTGAGAATATGAGTCACACGAACCAATTGGTTACGCTCATACCCGATCCGCGCTGATCTGTCTAACCGGCGGTATTTCGCCGCCGCCGCGTTGACACTTGGATTCTTCATCGGCTACTGTCGAACACGGAGAATGCGGTCGCCCTGACCCAAGGCCGAACTAATGTATTCCGACTTGCGCAATCTCGAAGAAATCAAGCACGCGGCATATCGTCCTGTCTTAATCTTTCACCTTGCTCACGAGATTTCCCATTAAGCCGCGGAGGATTCACCGCTTTCGGCTGCTCGGCGTGGGCGCCGTAGCGTTCGCTTTCCTTCTGGCAGCGCCGCGAGATGCGTTTAGCCAGAAACCGACCAAGGCGATTGTTCTTGCGTGGGATGGCACTGTTCCCGCGTTCGCGCGGGAACTACTGCGTGAAGGCAAGCTTCCCAATCTGGCGAAACTGATCGACGGTGGGGCGTTCGCCGATGACGTGATTCCCGTTTTTCCGTCGAAAACCGCCCCGGGGTTCGCGGCATTGATCACCGGCGCGCCGCCACGCGTGACCGGAATCAGCGGCAACCGGGTGCCGCGCGCGCCGCGCGATCAGTTCACGATTCTCGAAAGTCTCGCGGGCTTCTCCGCCGCGCCGCTCAGAGCGGAAACCATCTGGACTGCCGCCCGCCGAGCCGGGAAGAAAGCCATTGTATCCCATATTCCTACTTTCGCCGGCGAGCTTGCCGACGATACGGTGCGCTTCTCCGGCTACGACCTCATTGCCGGCCGCGACGGTATCGTCACCAAAAACAATTCGCAAAGCGCAGCCGAGGAAGGCTGGCGCAATTCGCCGCTGAGCGACGCGGCGCCGATCGAAATCAGCTTCACCGTCGGAGAGTCCAGATTCTTCGGCTTGTTCATTGACGACCCGGACGATGTTCAAGCCGGGTACGACACCTTGGTGCTCGCAACCGATCGGAACGGCGAAGCGGTCGCCGCAAAGCTCAAGACGGCACCCGCCGGGGCCGGCGGCGAGCTGTTTTGGAGCGTGCCGATCGCGCTCAAAACTGCGCGCAATCAAGATGCCAAATGCTACTTCCGGCTTTTCGATCTCAAACCGGACGGCAGTGACTTTTTTCTCTACTACACGCGGCCCGTCCGCGACTTGCCAATCGAAACCCGGGTGGATGCCACCCCGGGCCCAACCGTGCTTAGCTTTGTGGGCAACGGCGCAACGATTCTTTTCCAGCAAGGCGCCCTCGGCCGGACCATTCCCAACGGCGGCAATGGCGGCGCGGAAGCTCGCTATCTTGAAACCCTCGCCTTCGCGCAGCATCAATTGATGGAAACCAACCGTTGGGCCCTCGATCATTTGCCCTGGGATTTATTTCTTGCGTACACGCCTTTTCCCGATGAAGCGGAACATCAGTGGCGCGGATACCTCGATAGCACTCTTCCCAGCTACAGCAAAGATCTCGCCGAACAGATTCGCCCGTTGCTCGAACGTACTTATCGCAGCTCCGACGAGCATCTCGGCTTATTGCTCGAAAAACGTCCGGCGGACTCGGTGTTTGCATTAATTTCCGACCACGGCATGCAGGGCATTAATAAACGCGTCGCGCTCAACCACGTCTTACAACAAGCAGGACTGCTGGTTCTCGATCGGCAAGGACGAGTGGACCTATCAAAAACCAAGGCGGTGTATCCGGCGGCGAATAACGGTTACCTGCTCATTAACTCGAAGGATCGCAAGAGCGGCATCGTCGCGGCAGACGAGCGCGACGAGATAGTCAAGAAGGTCCGCGAGCTTTTCTTGGCGCTGCGCGACGGCGATCGGCAAATCGTCAAATCCGTCTACGATGGGGAGATTGACGGCCCGGTCATGGGCATCGGCGGCGACGTCGGCGGCGATATTTACGTCGAGCTTGCGCCCGGCTACGATTTCGACCCGCGCATCGCCCCCAGCGCTCTGATCACCGAGGCTCAGGCCTACGGCACACACGGCG
>CAMLCX010000019.1 GCA_946478635.1 uncultured Pseudomonadota bacterium | reverse complement strand
GCGGGCAATCGGGGAAGTATCTGCTCGGTTGCTGGCGCGCGATCAACAAAGAAGGTGTCCGCATCAGCGTCCGCGAGGGTGGCACGATGATCGAATACGAGGACGAAGATCCGCAGATTCGCCTCGACTTCGAAGCGTCGATCGAAAAGGTCGGCGTGCCCATGGAGATGCCGCAATTCGAATACGCGAGTTTATGAGAGAAAAAATGATCGGCTCCTTCAAGCGGTGCATGATTGTGCTTATCGCGGCAATTGGGCTTGCGCCTTGCACCGCTAGCGCGCAAAGCGCAAAACCGGGCGAATGGGAAAAGACAGTCGAGCTCGCCAAGAAAGAGGGCAAGGTCGTGATCTCGATTCCGGCAAGTACCGAACTGCGCGCCGCGATCGAGAGATCTTTTGAAAAACGCTATGGCGTCGACGTCGAACCACTGGTCGGCCGGGCCTCAGCAGTCGTGCGCAAGATGGTCGACGAGAGCAAGGCCGGCGTTCGTTACGTCGATTTGCACATGGGCGGCAGCGAGTCCCTGGTCACCGGTATGTTGCCTGAGGGCATCTTAGAGCCCATCGAACCGCTGATGTTGCTGCCTGAGGCGAGAGATCCGAAGCAGTGGTGGGGCGGTCATATCTGGGTCGATAACGCCAAAAAGTTTATCTATTCGACTCAGGCTTTTCAGACAGAAAATATCTGGATCAACACGCAGATGATGAAAGCCGATCAGGTCCGCTCCTTTGACGATTTGTTGGATGAGCGTCTCATGGGCAGGATCGGCATGCTCGATCCGCGTGCGGGGGGATCCGGCGCATCCACGTGGTCCTACCTCAGGGAAATCAAGGGCGAAGAATACTTGAAAAAATTGGTTGGCCAGAAATTGGCGCTCAGCCGCGATCAACGCGTGTTGGCCGAAATTCTCGCCAAGGGAAAAATCGCGCTAGTAATCGGCTTGACCTACTACTCTTATGCGCCGTTCATCAAGGCTGGCTTGCCGGTGGCGCCGCTGCGGGCGCCTAAAGAAGGCGTCTACGTGGCCGGCGGAAGCGGTCATCTGATCGTTTTGAAAAACGTGCCCCATCCGAATTCGACAAAGGTTTTCGTCAATTGGTTTTTGAGCCGAGAGGGTCAGGAGGTTTACTCCCGGGCAATGCACCAGGCTACGCGGCGCCTGGATGTCGACGTCAAGTGGCTGCGCGAATTTGGGGTGACCGCGGCTAAAGATTCCCTCACCATGGACCAATATCACAAACTGGAAAACCAATCCGAAGACAAGATCAATCGCCTGCGCGAGCCGGCGGCCGCTCTGGCCAGGAAACTTCTCGGTTAGGAGGGTCCCTGACATGAACCGAACGGTTGCCGTGCTAGCGCTCTTGCTAATTTGCTCCTCTATTTTTCCAGTTATCGTTGGAGCACAGTCCGGACCGGCCAAGAACTCGGAATGGGACAAAGTCGTCGAGGCGGCGAAGAAAGAGGGTAGGGTTGTCGTATCCATTCCGACCAGCGCGGAATTACGAAAGGAGTTCGACACCGGCTTTCAAAAAGCCTATCCGGGCATCGAGCTCGAGCTCAACGTCGCGCGCGGCGCGAGCAACATCAACAAAATCGCCGAAGAGCAAAACGCGGGTGTGCGCTCCATCGATCTCCACATCGGCGGCACGACTTCGATCATCACCGGCCTGCTGGCGCAGAATTTTTTGGATCCGATCATGCCGTCGATGGTTCTTCCGGAGGTTAGAGACCCGAAACATTGGTGGGGCGGTCATCTCTGGGCGGACAGCGCCAAGCGGTTCGTTTACAGCTTTACCGCCTATATGACCGAGACCATCTGGTATAACACCACCCTGGTCAGGCCCGAGGAGATCAATTCCTGGGACAGCCTTCTGGATCCCAAGTGGAAGGGCAAGATCGTCATTCTCGACCCGCGCTCGCCGGGATCGGGGGAATCGAACTGGGCTTTCCTGCTGCGCATCAAAGGGGAATCGTTTCTAGCCAAGCTGGCCGCCCAGGAGATGATGGTTGGCCGCAATCTGCGCCAGCTCGGCGAGCAAGTAGCGCGCGGCAAGTCGGCCATTTCCATCGGCGTCTCCTACTACACCTATCTGCCCTTCATCAAAGCCGGCCTGCCGGTGAAACCGATTTCCAACATCAAAGAGGGCTATTATGCCGGGACGGGCAGCGGCAACCTAGCAGTGCTCAAGAACCCGCCTCATCCCAATGCGGCGAAAGTCTTCGTCAACTGGTTGCTGTCCAAAGAAGGACAGGCCGCGGTCACGAAGGCTTTGGGACAACCGACGCGCCGTTTTGACGTCGATACCAAGTGGACAAAGGATTTTGGCCATCCTTCAGCCAAGGAATTTCTGACGCCGGAAAAATTCGATGAGCTGGAAAATGGTTCCGAGGAAGTTGTGTTTAAGTATCGCAAGCCGGCGATGCAATTAGCCGAGAAGCTCTTCAGATAAACGCGGAGGTTCCGGGTAATGGGTCGCATAAGTTCTATAGGGCGTGTAGCGAGCTTGCTATTTGTTGCCGGGGCAACTCTCAGTGCAAGTTTTGCGCTGGCACAGTCCAAACCCGTCGATTGGGACAAGATCGTCGAGGCGGCCAAGAAAGAAGGCAAGGTGGTCGCTTCGATTCCACCAAGCCCCGAGCTGCGCAAGGGAATGGAGATCGCTTTTACCCGGCGCTACGGCATCGGCGTCGAGTTCGTTCCGGCGCGCGGCGGCGCGGTCGTGCAGAGAATCGTCAGCGAAGCCAAGAGCGGCGTGCAGTATTTCGACTTGCACATTGGCGGCACGGAGTCCGTCGTGAGCGCCATGCTGCCGGAGAACATTCTTGATCCGGTGGAGCCCTACTTCATTCTACCGGAAGTAAAAGATCCCAAGCAGTGGTGGGGCGGGCATATCTGGGTCGATAATGCCAAGCGTTACATCTATAACTTCGTTGCCTACCAGACGGTGAGCCTGTGGAGCAATCCGAACGAATATAAGCCGTCAGAGTTCAAGTCCTTCGATGATTTGTTGAATCCCAGGCTGCAAGGCCGGATCGGTATCAGCGATCCGCGCACGCCGGGCTCCGGCTCGTCCATGTGGTCCTACATGAATTACATCAAGGGCGAAGAGTATCTAAAAAAACTGGTCGCGCAAAAACTGTTCGTTACCCGCGATCTGCGCCTGCTCGCAGAAAATTTGGCGAGGGGTAAGATCGCGGTCACGTCGGGAATCGGCTACTCGGAATTTCAGCCGTTCATCAAAGCCAACCTGCCGGTGGTGCCGCTGTCCGTGCCCAAAGAGGGGCTCTACGCCAGCGGCGGTTATGGACATGTGGTTATCTTGAAGAATCAACCTCATCCCAACGCCACGAGAGTTTTCGTCAATTGGCTCCTGGGACGAGACGGTCAAGAAATATTCGCCCGCGGTATGGGGGTCGGCACGCGTCGTTTGGATATCGATACCAAATGGCTGAAGGAGTACGGCGTGATCGCGGCTAAGGACGGTTTGACACTCGAACAGTTCTACAAAATGGAAAATCAGTCCGAAGAAAAAGTTTACAAAATTCGCGAACCCGGCGCCGCGGTGGCGCGCAAGCTTCTGGGGTCGTAGGGAGTGAGAACGCTTAATTGGAGTGTTGGAGTAATGGAGTGCTGGAGTATTGGATTTAGAACTCCAATTTGCGCTGCATTGCCGCGGTCGACGGGATGCGGTTCAGTCGGGCGCTGTTTTGTCCATGGAGGATGATAGATCGTGGCATTTAATGATCTGCGTGAATGGATTGACGATCTTGAGGAGCGAAAGGAACTCAAGCGCATCGGCGCGCAGGTCGCATGGGACGAAGAGATCGGCGCAATCACGCGGGAGATTTCCAGTCAATCGGGTCCAGCCTTGTTGTTTGAAAATATCACCGATCACCAACACAGCTTTTGCCATCGCCTGTTCACCAACGGCACCGGCACGCGGGAGCGGGTTTGCCGCTTTATCGGCGTGCCCGAATCGACGTCGTATCGCGACATGGTGCCGATTTTCAAAGAGCGTTTTTCCCGGCCGGTAAAACCGATAACGGTCGCTCAAGGTCCGGTCAAAGAAAATAAGATTACCGCCGGCGATATCGATCTGCTTCAATTGCCGGTGCCGAAGTGGAATCCGCTCGACGGCGGGCGTTACATCATGACGTCGGCAACCGTGGTGACACGCGATCCGGATACCGGGATCCTCAACGGCGGCACCTACCGCGGCATGATCACCGGAAAGAATACGGTTGGCGTCCTGTTGGCCATGACCCAGGGCTGGGGCAAACATTTCAGCAAATACAAAAACCGCGGCCAGGAAATGCCGGTTGCGGTTGTGATCGGCTGGGATCAGACGCTTTTTGTGGCCGCGTCTACGCCAGTCAATTACCCCGAATATGAAATGGCCGGCTCGCTGCGCGGCGCGCCGGTGGAATTGGTCCGTTGCGAGCTCAGCGATCTCATGGTGCCGTCCAGTGCCGAGATCGTGCTCGAAGGCTTTATCTCGGCGGATCCGAGCACGTTTACCTTGGAAGGGCCCTTCAGTGAGTATCCCGGCTATTACGGCGGCAGCAAGTCGCCGAAGCATACGCTTCGCGTCGAGTGCATTACGCATCGAAACGATCCGATCTTTCACGGCTGCCTTACGGGAGCGAGCCCGGGTCGAACCAACGAGGGCACGACGTGGACGCCCGCGACCTTCTCGGCGATGGCGTGGCACTACCTCGAGCAGGCGGGCGTGCCGAATGTCACGGGAGTGTGGCGCGGCAAATGGCCCGAGACCATGCGGGTGCAGATTCGTAAATCGCACCGCGGTCATGCGCAGCAAGTTGCCAACGCGCTGTGGGGATGCCACTTGGGGAATTATGCGGCGAAGCATGTGATTGTCGTCGACGACGACATCGATATTCACGATTGGGAGGCGATCGAATGGGCGCTGTGTTACCGGGTTAACGCCGGTCTTGGCGATATTTCATACTTTGCGGGCACGAGCGGATCGATGCTCGATCCGAGTGTGCCTCTGGAAGAACGCAACTCTGTGAAATACGGCCACGGCGCATGGACCCGGGTATTGATCGACGCCACGATCAACTGGCAATTGCAGCCGCAGGAGCAATACGGCGGCAATCGTTATCCGGCAGTCGGCACGGCGATCTCCAATGAAATGGCCGAAAAGCTCAAAAAAAGGTGGATCGAGTATGGATTCTAAAGTCGTCAAGATCGGCGCGGCGCGGCCGCGGTCAAAAACTTATTACGAACGTTGGATGGAAAAAGAAGGGATTCCCATCATCGAGGGCTTTGGCGTTACCGATGTGCGGAATCTCGCGCTCAAACCGTGGAGCCGCATCGGCGGCGAAGGGGCGTACCTGCAATTGCGCGGGTTGGAAGGCATCACCGGAATCTACGTCGGCAAAATCACGCCGGGCGCGACGACGCAGCCGGAGCGGCACCTCTATGAAAAAGTGATTTATATATTGCAAGGCGAAGGGGTGGCGGAAATCCAGCAGCGCGATCGCGTGCCGCAGAATTTCCAATGGCGTTCCGGCAGCCTATTCTCGCCGCCCATGAACACGCTGCATCGCCTGATCAATTACTCGCAGGAGCCGGCGCTTTATCTGGCGGTGACCACGGCGCCGATGGCGCTCGATCATTACCACAGCGAGCGCTTCGTTTTTAACAGCGATTTTTCATTCACCGAGCGCTACGACGGCGAGCAAGGATATTTCGAACCGCGCAACGAACGCTATCTGGCTTCCAACAATCGCCAGTGGATATGGGAAACCAATTTCATCCCGGATGCGCGCCAGGCCGTCATCGACGCGCAAGAACAAAAGGGCGCCGGGGTAAACATCACCCAATTCGAGATCTCGAACAACACGCTGATCGGTCATCTGGCGGAGTGGCCGGTGGGCCGTTACCACAAAGCGCATTTCCACGGCGGCGGCGCCGTTTTGGTCATTTTGCGGTCAGAAGGTTATTCGCTTATGTGGCCGAATCATTTGGGCACGCGGCCGTACGAAAATGGTTTTGGCGATGAAGTCGTGCGTGTGGACTGGATACCGGGAAGCGTTTTCAGCCCGCCGACAAATTGGTTTCATCAGCATTTCAATACCGGCAAAGAGCCGGCGTTGCAGCTGGCGCTGCGCTGCGGTAGCCAGAAGTTTCCGCTGGGCATTCGCGTGGCGGCGATTCGCGCCGGGGTGTATACCTCGGTCAAAAAGGGTGGCACGCTGATCGAATACGACGACGAAGATCCGGCGATTCGCCAGACTTACGAGAACGAATTGGCGAGCAAGGGCATTGCGCCGAACATGGACTACGCCGCCGCCGCAAACGACGATTGACGATATTTCAACCGTTCCATATAAGCATATCACCGACCCGAAGACGCGGGCTGCTTCATGAGCGAAAAATCACACACGATCCAGCAAGTGGCATTCGACCGCTCGTCGTTTTTTTTCTGGCGGGCGTTTTCGATGCCGTCGCTGCCGATGATCGCGCTGCTGCTCGTGGTCGGCTTTCTGGTGTTGACGCCATTGTTTTTGATGATCCTGAACAGCTTCCAAACCGCGCGCCCCGGCCAGCCCATCGTCTGGGGCATGGAGGGGTGGGTCAAGGCGTTCACAACTCCCGGGATCGTCAAGGCGATGACCAATACGTTTTCTCTCGCTATCACCCGGCAGTCCATCGCTCTCGTCATCGGTGCGTTTTTCGCCTGGCTGATCGCCCGCACCGACATCCCGATGAAGGGGACCTTGGAGTTTTTTTTCTGGCTGTCGTTCTTTCTTCCGGCCTTGCCGGAAACCATGGGCTGGATTTTGTTCCTCGATCCCAAGTACGGGCTCTTGAACCAAGGTTTGATGAATCTCGGCTTGAGCCAACCGTTGTTCAACATCTATTCTTTTTGGGGCATTGTTTGGGCGCACATGGGCGGCAGCGTGAGCGTCAAGGTGATGCTTCTCGCCCCGGCCTTTCGCAACCTCGACGCCGCGTTCGAAGAAGCTTCGAAGATTTCCGGCGCTAGTGGCTGGCATACGTTCTTTCACATCGTCATTCCGGTGATGATGCCGGCGATTCTGGTCACCACCATTCTCGGCCTCATTCGTTCCTTAGAAGCTTTCGAGATCGAGTTGTTGCTCGGGACGCCCATCGGATTGCAGGTGTACTCCACCAAGATTCACGAGCTGGTCACCTGGGAACCGCCGCAATTCGCGCCCGCGATGGCGCTCAGCACGGTTTTTCTCTGCTTGCTGCTGTGGATGGTGGCTTTGCAGCGGCGCTACATCGGCCAGCGCAGCTACGAGACGGTCACCGGTCGCGGTTTCAGCATTCGTTCGACGCCGCTCGGCCGTTGGCGCTACCCGGCGTTTGCTTTGGTCCTGGCGTTCGCCCTAGTGGTAACGATCGTGCCGACCTTATTGTTGCTGATCGGCACCTTCATGAAGCTCTTTGGGTTTTTTAACATTGCCGATCCGTGGACGCTTGACAATTGGCGCGCGACCCTCGGCGATCCCGTGCTACTCCGTTCTTTGTGGAACACCCTGGCGATCGGCATCGGTTCGGGCGTGATCGGCGTTTTGTTTTACGCCTTGATCGCTTACATGATCGTCAAGACCCGCTACGTCGGCCGGTGGCTTCTCGATTTTCTCTCCTGGTTGCCGTGGTCTATCCCGGGAATTCTTCTTGGAGTCGCGCTCCTGTGGACGTTTCTCCAGACCAAAATTTTCCTGCCGATCTACGGGACCATTTACTTATTGATGATCGCCATGGTGATCAAGAGCATGCCGTTCGGCACGCAGATGATCAAAAGCGTCTTGATTCAACTTGGTACCGATCTCGAGGAAGCATCCAAAGTTTGCGGCGGCACTTGGTTTCATACTTTCCGGCGGGTGATCCTGCCATTGGCCATGCCGGCATTGATAACCGTCGGACTGGTTGGTTTTATCTCCGCCGCCCGCGACATCAGCACCGTGGTGCTGTTGGGATCAGGGAAATCGCGCACCCTTTCGCTCTTAATGTTGGACTTCGCCGCCGGCGCGGAATTCGAGAAAGCTACGGTGGTCGCCGTGATCATCGTCGGCCTGGTGGTGGGCGCGGCGTTGTTCGCCCGCGCCTTGGGTGGACAAGTGGGAGTCAGAGAATAGGAACCGTTTCTAGTTTCGGGTCTCGGGTCTCGGTTTAACTCGAAACTTAATAGAGGTGCATGCATGCCCCTGGACGAGGCTTCGGCCAAGAGATACGCGCGAAAATCGGCGTTTTTGGAATTTTGCGAAAAAGACGGACTTTCGCTCATCAACGGTTACGGCGTTGAAGATTTGAAGACCGCGCCGCTCAAGCATTGGGAGCGTTGGGGCGGTCCCGCGGCCTATTGCCACCTCGAAGGGTCCCAGGGATTCGTGGGTGTCTTGATTGTCGAGATTCCTCCAGGCAAGAGTCTCAAGCCAATACGCCACATGTACGAGGAGCAGGTTCTCATTCTTTCCGGGCGCGGCGCCACGCAATTTTGGCAGAATGGTAGCAAAGATCCCATCACACTCGAATGGCAACCCGGCAGTCTGTTTTCGCCGCCGCTTAACACTCGGCACCAGCATCATAATGGCTCATCGACCGAGCCCGTGCGCTTGGCGACGGCGAATAATTTGCCGTTGATTATGAACGTCTATAACTCGGCTGATTTTATCTTTGACGTGCCCTATGAGTTTAAGGATCGCTTTGCCGGCCAGAAGGACTTTTTCAGCAGCGATATGAAACCCGGCGAACAGGAAGACCGGGTGGTTAACTTTATTCCGGACCTCCGCGCCGTGACGCTCGATCCGCATCCCGAGCGCGGCATCGGCTTTAGCCGGTTAGGTATACATCTCTCTGGAAATTCCATGGTCGGCCACATCATGGCGGTCGAGTCGGGCACATATAAAAAAGCGCATCGCCACGGGCCGGGCGCGCAGGTCATCGTGATCGCCGGCAAAGGGTATTCGCTCATGTGGTATCCTGGAAAAGAAAAGGAAATGATTCGAGTCGATTGGCAACCGGGAAGCCTGCTCGTGCCGCCGGAAGGCTGGTATCACCATCATTTCACAACCAGCAAAGAAGCCGCGCGCCATCTCGCGTTAAGACGCGGGCTGCGGCAAGTCGGTCACCCTTGGCGGCCCAATTTGAGCGAACACGAAGGCGGCCACTTGCTCGAACACGAAGACGAACCGCCGGAAATTCGCGCCCTCTATGAAACGGAATTAAAAAAGCAAGGCATTCCCTTTCGCATGCAACCTATTAAAAGCCTTAGAAATTAGCTTCGCCGTAACGATCCGTGCTACCCGCCATGACGACCTCCAACGGCAGTCCATCCAACCGGGATCAGCGGTCAAAACTGAAATGCGACAATGCCTGATGGGCTTCGCCCGACAAAGTGTGATTCGCGCAGTCGCCGTAGGATCCGGGCATTCGTTGGCAGAGAAGACAAAATTATTGACAAATTACCGGCCACCGAATAGGATTGCGCGCCATGAAGCGGCGCTGGTTAGGAGTCCTCTTGTGTGCGTTGTTGATCGGGGTGTCCACCTTTGATGCCTACGCCGAGGCATCTCAGAAAAATTTTCCTCTCACGTTAAACTTCGAGACCTCATACTTTTCTCTCGATACGCTCGATGATTCCAATGACACGGTTCCCACGGGCCGTGCGGTGAGTTGGTCGCCGAGGGAAAAGGTCACGGGCAAGTTGATTCTCGGCGCAAAAGTGCGCCGCGTAAGATTTACACCACCACCGCCGGTATGTTTCGAGAAAGCAGCCCATCCAGGGCCCATCAGCCAGGACGTTTTCCGCTTCCAGGAAGTCTTCCGCATTTAGCAAACATTTCCCTTTGTTCTTTTCTTCGGAACTCGCGTTGCACTATTCAGACGCGCGGTTTGGGTTCAATTGTATTCTAGCTGCCGGCCGTTTTTCATCCGCCCGAGACTGTACCGGCGTACCCAGCAACCAGGAGGGAAATCATGGAAAATTCCGGACGATTATTTGAAGGAGATGTGATTGCGCCTGATCAGTATCTCGATATTTTCACACGAACCAACAATCTCGAACCCGAGCAGGAGCTGATGCTGGCCATTCTTGCCGATGCCATCGAGTGCGTTTTAAAGTATTGCGACGAGCCGATTCCCCTGCGCGCGAAACTTTTTAGCGAGGCGCACGATTGGCTGTTCGCTCAAGACGAAAGGGATCCGTTTTCGTTTCTAAACGTCTGCGACACTCTCAATTTCAACCCGAATTATCTTCGCCGTGGGATTCAGGCCAAGATGCAGGCCAAGTTGGTGCAAAGCCCGGAGCTTATCGCGGAATCGCAAGGGCGTATGAAACGGGTCGGCACTCGGATTCGGATGCGAGGCAGTCCCGCGCCGCGTTCGCGCGCGGGGCTCTAGAGGCTTCCGGTTTTTCGGATATTCACCCTGGCGGTCAAGCCAGCAGTCCTTGCACGTGTCAAATTGGATTGCGCGGGCAAATAAAGTAAAAAGGCGCGGACCACCCGTTCAAGTGTGTTCGGCGGCGATCCATGCTCCGCGAGTGCGCTCTAACTCGGAAGCAGGAGATTAATCCTTGCTCTTGAGTTTCTCTCTGGCGATCTTGATGATCATGGGCAGGAGCGATAGCACGATGACGACCACGATAATCTTGTGGATGTGATCGTGGATGTTGGGAACCATCTGGCCGAGAAAATAGCCTCCTAAAACCGTCGTGAGAACCCAGCCGATGCCGCCCATGATGTTGTATGCGAGGAAGCGCCGGTATTCCATCGCGCCGATGCCGGCGACCACCGGCGCGAAAGTTCGAATGATCGGCACAAAACGGGCGATAACGATGGTGAACGGGCCGTGGCGCTCGTAGAATTCCTTCGTCGTCAGGAGGTGTTTACGGTTGAAGAGCAGCGAATCCGGGCGGCTGAAAAGCTTCGGGCCGGCGCGCGCGCCTATGTTATAGCCCACAGTATCCCCAGCGATGGCCGCCGCGCTCAGGCTAACAATAAGAAGGGTAACATCCAGATCGCCGCGGGCGGCGAACAGACCGGCGGTGACGAGCAGCGAGTCGCCCGGCAGGAAAAAGCCAATGAGCAATCCGGTTTCGGTAAAAACGATCACCGTCAGGCCAACGACACCACCGACGCGAACCAGAGATTCAACGTCGTAGATTCGATGGAAAAGATCCCAGAGAAAGTCCATTGGCGTATGCTGTTTGCGAGCAAGCTGTGGCTGCGTCAACTGCAAATGGTCTCTACGCCAGCTCTTCCTTCCATTTCTCGCTGATTTTTTGCTTCAGCTCGGTGCTCAACGCGTTGACCGGCGGAAAACGATCGCGCCATGCATAGGGCCGGCACGCATTCAGAATCGCCCGGCTGTTGACGAAATTGCCGGCGTCGCGCTGGTCCGGATGCATGGCCGGATCGAGCGGCGTGCTCCAGCAGCCGTCGATAATGCTCATGGCGGTTTTTGGATCGCAGCGCGTGGACACCGCCCAGATCACTTCCTTCATGTCTGACGGATCGATGTCTTCATCGACGACGATGACAAAGCGGCCGTGATAATTGCCGGCGCGCGATCCGAGCGCGGCGATGGCCGCTTGCTGCGCGTGGCCATGGTAGCGCTGTTTGAGCGATACGATGATAAACGGCGCGCCGCCGCCCGGCGCCGATCCGCCCACGTAGCACCAAACGCCCTTGATATCCGGCACGTCGGCCTTTTCCAGATAATTCCAAATCGCTGCGGCGCCGATGGGCACACCGAATGTGACAAACGGCGGTTTTAACGGCGGCGCGCCGCAAAGGATGGGATCGTTGCGATAATAGAGTCGTTTGACCCGAATGACCGGTTCGTTGGCCGCGCCGTGGGCATAATAGCCCGGCCATTCGCCGAAAGGTCCTTCCATGTGCACCTGCTCTTTAGGCGGCGGTACTTCTCCTTCGATAGCGATCTCGGCGGTGGCGGGAATGGGCAAGCCGGTCAGCTCGCCGCGTATGACATCGACGGGCGCGCCGCGCAGGCCGCCGGCATAGTCGAGCTCCGACATACCGTAGGGCATCGACTGCCCGGCAACGAGAAACAGCAGCGGGTCCTGGCCGAAGGTGACGACGACCGGACAGTTCCTGCCTTTCTCCCAGTATTTTTCGCGCATGATGCGCGCATGGTGCCCGGGCGAAACGTAGAGACCCAGGGTGTTTTTGTCGTGGATCTGAACACGATAGATGCCGACGTTGACCCAGCCGCCTTCTTCCGGCTCACCAGTGATCACGCAATCGGCCGTGCCGATGTAACGGCCGCCGTCGAGCTCATGCCAGTGCGGCGTCGGAAAAATCGTCATGTCGATGTCGTCGCCGGTTGTCACATTCTCGAGGATCGGCCCGTGACTCACGACACGAGGGGGAACGGGATGGACGCCTTTGAGTATTTCTTTCCAGCGAGCGATGAGCTCGATGGGGGCCGCGTCCGTGGGCATGCCGACGGTCAGTCCCGAGCGGACCGGATTGCTGACGATATTCGAGACCACACGAAAATTCGGTGGATACTCCGCGATATGATCGAATAGCACCATGGGCGACGGCTCTTTGAAAGCGAACATCTCCGTCAGCGCGCCGATCTCGAGGTTCCAGTGCGCGCCGTGAATATCTTTGACTTGTCCAAGTTTTCGCGCCGCGTCGATGAATTCACGCAAGTCGTTGAAGGGCATAGTTATGCTTTCATTCAAACCTGATTCTCACCACGGAACCCGCGAAGATCCCCCCTCCTCTTTCCTCCCCCGCGGTCGCGGGGGAGGATGAAGGTGGGGGCGTGCTCTGCGTGGTGAAAGTCCTTAAAAGTGACCCAACTCCTTGGCGTGCTTATAAATGCCGTCGTGAAACATGGCAACGCAATCGGCGTTGGTTAGACAACAATACTCCGGCCCCCAACCGGGCCGGTACCAAGTGTTGCCGTCTTGCAGCAAGCGCTCGAAGATCATGCGCGCGACCTGTCCGTGGGCCATCAGGCCATCGAGGTGCTCGTGCAGATCGGCCTCTTCGTGGACCTGGAAATAATGCAGGTCGGCGTCTTTGATCTTGTATTTGCCCAGCAGCGCCTCGCACCAGCGCTTGGCCCAATGGCCGAACATCTCTTCGTTGAGCGAACGCGCCCACCATTCGATCATGCTGCCTTCGTAAACCAGCCCGCGTGCAAATTCCGTGAGCGCGCGGCATTCGGCGAGCACTTCGCAATTGATCATTTCGTCGGCCGAAACGCCAAAGGCTTCGCCTTGTTTGATCAAAATTTGAATGTGGCCCGGAATGCTCGGATTGACGAGTTCATCGCTGATTTTGCCGACGTAGGGCGCCAGCAGGTCGCGATGGCGCGCGAAAATGCCCTGGTGACGCTGGTAAATGATCAGGTGAAAATTGTTGACCTCCACTGGATAGCTGTACCAATGACGCCAGAACAGCTTGATGGTCTCGAAGGGAAGGGTGCCGGCTTCCAGATCGCGCATGAACGCGCCGCCGAAGACTCTTTCGTTCCAGCGCGCGTACATGCGCTGTTTGATCGCATCGGTAAACGCTTTCGCCTCGGCGGGCGAGAATTTCTTGCCGATCTCCAGCGACAGCGGTCTTTGTGCGGTTTCCATGCAATGCCAACCGCTAGTGTTTGAAACCGGCGTTCGCCAATCCTTCCTTCAGGTCCGCTTTGTCCTTGTCCGTAAACGGCGGCGTTTCCCAGCGCGGGAAACGCTCCACCGGCAGGCCGCGAAGTTTCATGAGTTCGCAGAATACGCCGCGCCCGTGGGTGCGCAGATATTTGCCGACCACCTGCATGAGCCGCGTCAATAAATCGTGCTCCTTTTGTGCCGCCTTGAGGTCGCCGGCTTTAAGAGCCTCGTACATTTTCACGCAAGCTTCCGGAAAAGGCGTGGAAGGGGGATGGATGGCGCCGCGAACGCCGACGGAGTAGCCGGTGTACAAGGAAAAAATGCCGCCCGGAAAAACTCCGACCGATTTCGGAAGCTGGTAGACGTAACCCAAGAGTTTGTCATAAGCGATGAACGAAACCTTTATCCCGGCGAGGGGATTGGGCGCGATGGCTTCGATAATTCTATTAGCCTTGGCCGGAGTGATCTCGACCCAGGTTGTTTCCGTGTTGTCGTAAATAAACATAGGCGTGCCGGGAACGGACTTCGCGATCGCCTTGTAATGAGCATACACTTCCCAATCGTCGTGGGGATAATAGTACGGCGGCACGACGCCGATGGCATCGACGCCGAGACTCACGGCGTGCTTGGCGAGCTCGATGGAAGAGAGCGTGTTTGCCGTGCCAATGTGCATGACGACCGGCACCCGGCCGCGCACTCGCTTAACGATCTGCTCGGCAACCTGTTTGCGCTCGTCGATCTCCATCACCATGCCCTGGCCGTGGGTGCCCAAGGGGAAAAACCCGTGCACACCGGAATCCAGGTAAAAATCGATGATGGCGTCCGTCGCCGCATGATCGATGGCGCCGTCATGCTTGAACGCTACCGGCATGGGCATCAAAATACCCTCGATTTTTTTATCGCTCGGCATAGGCTCTCCTTTCGGAAACGCGAATTAAGTTGATTTTGTCGTATCCATATCTCAACACCACTGATATTTCCACCCCGTATCGTTTTCGTAAAAAAGGTGTTAAATCGTAAACGATATTCTCAGGAGGTAATAAATGGCGGAAAAAAACCCGGTAGTAGTGATAACAACAAACAAAGGCAACATTCGCGTCGAGCTGGATGCCGAGAAGGCGCCGATTACGACCAAGAATTTTCTCGATTATGCGAGCGAAGGGCATTACGACGGACTGATCTTTCACCGCGTCATTCCCGGTTTCATGATTCAAGGCGGCGGCATGGACACGCAGATGAAAGAAAAGAAGAACCAGGGGCCGATCAAGAACGAGGCCGCCAACGGCCTGAAGAACAACCTCGGAACCATCGCCATGGCGCGCACCAATGTTGTCGACAGCGCAACCTCGCAATTTTTCATCAACGTCAAGAATAACGACTTTCTCAATCACCGAAGCCCGTCGCCGGCTGAGTACGGCTATGCGGTTTTCGGCCAGGTGATCGAGGGCATGGATGTGGTGCAGAGCATCGAGAAGGTCAAGACCGGCGATCGCGGCCATCACCAGGATGTGCCCGTCGAGGCGGTGGTCATCAATTCCATCAAGCTGGAAAGTTGAAAGCGATCGGAGTCCTGGAGTGGCGGTCTGCTAGGAAGTCCACACTCTTTGCGGATCGTATTTTCGCACCGCGGCCAATTCCCTGTCGGTTGGCGGCGTCGTTTCAGGCACGTCTTTCGCGATCTTGAGCGGCCAGCCGGTTTCGCTCTCAATCTGTTTTACGGTTAAGCCCGGATGGCGTGAGCTGAGGATCATTTCACGGCTCTCGGGGTCGAAAGAAAAAACCCCCATGCTGGTGATCACTCGGCTCGGCCCACCGCCCGCAAGTCCGTTTTTGCCCCGCCAATCGCCGCCGCTGCCGAAGCCGGGCGAGGTGATATATCGAACTTTGCGGACGAAGCGTCTTTTTTCATGATTCATGATGACGACGCAACGCTTTGCCAAGGTGGCGATGTCTGCAGCGCCGCCGCTTCCCGGCAAGCGCGTGCGCTTGCCATTGTCTTCAACCCAGTGAGTATTTAAATTGCCGAAACGGTCGATCTCGGCGCCGCCGATGAAGCCGAGGTCGACCCTTCCCGCCTGCAAGAGATTCATCACATCATTCAAACCGCCGCAGTAGAGCGCGCGCGCCAGGTTGGGCGGATCGCTCATGGTGAATATGGACTCGAGCGCGGGCCAGTCGCGAATCACGCCGTTTTCAAAAATACCGACGGCGGCGGGCGCATGAATTTCCTTCGCAACGGCAAAACCGAGCAACGGCAGGCGCATGCCGACGAAGACCTTATCGCCGTCGCGGATCTCGCGCGCCGCCACGGCGACCATCAACTCGCGCAAAGTGTAGTTCATCCGTTGCGGATCAAGGGTTGCGAATCTGCTGTTTCGAGGTCTGTGTTAACCCGAGACCCAAAACACAAAACCCGAGACCATAGGTTATGCCTTATTGAACGCATCGACTCCCGCCTGGCCGATTTGCCGGTCGACGGCGGACGGAGCGCCGCTTACGCCGACCGCACCGATGCACTGTCCTTCCACCGTGACCGGCAGGCCGCCTTCGATGCTGATGAACCAGCCGGGCCCGACGGCGAGGGTCTGTGCCAGCACTTGATGATCGGGAATCTCGCTGCCGTCTCGCCCGGTCTTGCCGGTCGCCGCGGTCGTGAGCGCCGCCGAGCGCGCCTTGGCCTGGCAGATCAGCGTGTTATGGGTGCGCCCGTTGGTCATGCGCTTGAACGCCATTAAGTGCCCGCCTGCGTCGACCACGCAGATGCTGACCACCTGTTTCAATTCTCTCGCTTTCTCGACGGCAGCGCCGACGATGATATCGCAGCCTTCCTGGGTGAGCTTCATAGTTGGAACAGTTTTCATGAGGAGTCCTCCTTTTTTTAACTGGTTAACTGAAATTGACGGCAGGCGCGAAGAACTGGCCCTGGGGTTTCAACTTTTCGATTCGCGGCCGGCCCAGGCGATCCAGAAAGGCACGGTGATCGGCAACTCCGAAAATCCACTCCTGTAGCCAGTGCTCGAAGCCTTCGCGCGTGCGCGTCGCGCGGTGATATTGAAAATAGAAATCGTCATCGCGCCGGGCGTGACCCTGGGTCGGCGAAGGAAACGAACCGAAAGGCTCGTGTGCCACGCTCGAGACGGTGAAGCCCGGAATCAACGTGCGATTGGGGTCGCTGAGAATAACTTCGTGATCGACGATCTCCTCGCAAGTGAGAATTACTTTTTTTGCCGCCAATGCTGCTTCACGCATGACGCCGTAGTTTCCCCATACGTGGGCGTTGCCTTCCCGGTCCGCGCGTTGCACGTGCAGAATGGCGACGTCGGGTTGAATAGCCCGCACGGCCACTAGCTTTTCCCCGGTGAAGGGGCAGCGAACCCGCCCAAACTGCCTGGCTTTGACGAAGCTGCTTCCTTTGATGGTTCGTGTCGGGAGAAAGGGCAGACCGGCGGCGGCAGCCTGGAGCCCGAGCCCTATCGTGAAGTTCGAATGCTCCTCAATCTCGATCGGGCGGGGTATGTCCGCTTCTGCGGCTCGGCGGTAATTGTGCCCCAATCCGGCGGCGACGTTGCCGACCCACGAGGCGATGATTTTCCGCACGCACCCCGCGCCGATCATTTGATCGAACTGCATGTCGGAGATCGGTCCGATCAACGTCAAGTCATTTTTGCGCTGGCGAATGACCTCGTGACTGGCGGCGAAGGGAATCAACGACTCGAGCGCGCATCCCATGGCGATTGCCATGCCGTTTTCGACGTCGCGGGCAATGGCATCATGCAGCGACCGAAGCTTGTCCATAACGCCAATCTGTATCGTCACAGTCGATATAGATCAATAGAAGGAGCGGCGCTTCACGGCAAAGCGTCCCCACGCGCTCAGGATTTTTGGGCGCGACCGATTGCTGACCTTAAAACGGATTTTCTTGAATACCGCGACGAGGATCCCGAGTGCCGTACGAATGTTAGGTCTTACATGGCGGCACATTTTGTCCTTTCGCGGACAAGTGCTGTATAAGTGCCGCTGAGGTCATCTGTTTTAAGTCGCCATTGGAGGGTCTAGGGCGGCCTGAGATGCGGACGAAAAGTTAAGGAGAGAAAAAAAATGGATCTGCAGCTTCTGGGTAAAAAGGCGATCGTCACCGGTGGCAGCCGTGGCATGGGCAAATCGATAGCGCGGCAATTGGCACGCGAAGGTTGCGATGTCGCAATCGGAGCTAGAACAGAAGAGCCTTTGTGCGAAACAGCTACGGAAATTGCCCAAGAGACTGGCCGCAAGATCGTTCCGCTCGTAGTGGATACCCTAGATGCGGAATCGATCAAAGCGTTCGTAAAAAAAGCGGCGGATGCTTTGGGCGGTATCCATATCCTCGCCAATTGCGCGGCGCGGGTCGGCGGCACGATTCCCGACAACATGGAGTCGATTACCGACGAGCAGATCGTCAAGGACTTCGAAGAGAAGTTTCTCGGCTATTATCGTTGCGCGCGGGAAGCGGCGCCGTATATGAAGCAAGCCGGCTGGGGGCGCATTATTAACTTGAGCGGCGGCGCCGGACGGACACCTGGAACGGCGATCAGTACACCGGCGCGCAACATCGCTTCCGTGTCATTGGCCAAATCACTGGCCAATACCCTCGGTCCTTTCGGCATCAATGTGAACGCCATCTATCCCGGCACCACGATCACCGAAGCTGTTCTCGAGCGCCATGAGAAACAGGCGCAGAGCCAGGGCAGAACGCTCGAAGCCCATCTGGAGGAACTCCGGCAGCGAAGCCTTATTCGCCATCTTGTCACGGCAGAAGACGTCGCCCAGGTAGTTGCCTTTCTATGCTCGCCTTTGTCGGTCAGCATCAACGGCGAGGCGATTTCGGTGTCGGGTGGCATGAACGCGGATATGCACTATTAAATTACCGCGACGATTAGGGAATAATTCGTCTGCCGGTGAGCGGTTTGTAGGGGCAGGTTTCAAACCTGTCCCCTACGGCTCATCCCTTTTCTCGAACAAGGAAATTCGTTATTGCTAGCCGATGGCGACACAATTTAGCGCGCAGTTAAAAAATCGCGGCGAACGCATTTGGCGAGCGATCGAAGGACACCCGTTTCTTCGCGAGCTTCACGCCGGAACCTTGCCGATGAATCGGTTCACTTATTTTATCCTGCAGGATTATGTCTACTTGCTCGACTTCGCTCAGGTACTTTGCCAGGGCGGAGCCAAGTCACCGGATCTGGAAACTCTCGAGTTGTTCGCCCGTCACGCCATCGGCGCGGTCGAAGTGGAGCGCAGTTTTCACGCGAGCTTTGGAAAAACGCTCGGGCTGTCGCAAAAACAGTTGAATGCCGTGCCCAAGGGGCCGATCACACAGGCCTACATCGGCCATCTGCAATCGGTGGCGCGAAGCGGTACTCTTGGTGAACTGGTCGCCGCCGTTCTCCCTTGCTATTGGATCTATGGCGAGGTGGGACGCCGTTTGTATAAGAATCGTCCGCGCAAGCCGAAGATCTATCGCGAGTGGATCGAGACCTATGCCGGCGAAGGTTTTTGGCAACCCGTACGCGAGCAAATTCACCTGCTGGATCGATTGGGATCGAGGGCGAGCGGCGCTGAGAAAAAGCAGATGGCGGCTCACTTCGTCCTCAGCAGCCGATATGAATTTATGTTCTGGGAGCAAGCCTATCGCTTGGCGAGCTGGCCGGTGTAGCAGGGGGAAACGTCGAGGATAGAGAATCGACGATCGCGGCCATCGAGCCTCCAAGTTTTCGCGGTACTAAGTCGAGCTCCTGCGGTACCTTGCCGCGCCCATGTGACCCAGGCCAATCGTCGCAATCCCAAGTGTTAGATGAGTGACCTCGATGACCCAGTGAAGTCGACCTACCATCAGCGTTGATTGGTACAGACCGAGAATGATCGTCAGCACGCCGAGAATGATAGCGCAGGCGGCAATAATCCCGTTGCCTGCCGGAGAGAAGAGCTGCCCGACGGCGATCGCCCAGAGCGCCGCGACCGCGAGGAAACCGAGCAGCATGTGCAAGCTCATTAGATTCATTGCGACGCCTGTCCAGAAAAGGGCTCCGGTAAGCAGCGCGAGCAAGCCCGCTAAACTCAAAACCGCGGATGCGATGCGAATGTTCATGGATGTATTCAATGAGGACGTCGGAAACTTCGCCAAGGAAATAGCAGCTATCAGAGCCCCTGTTTGGCATACTCACAGCGCGGGCAAACCTGCGGGGACGCATCAGCCAATACAGGCCAGCCGCAGTCTTGGCAGTTGATCACCGGCTCGCCAAGCATGCCTCGGACTAATGAGCCGCAACGGCGGCCGCCGCAGGGACCGGTGCCGACACCGGTGCGCTTGCTGACCTGCTCGAATGTCCTGGCGCCGGCTTGAATCGCTTTGACCACGGTGCCTTTACGGATCTTGTTGCACAGGCAGGCGGGCTTGAGATTTTCGATGACCGCCTGTTCTCTGGCTTTCCGCTCTATTTCGTCGATGGCGAATCCCTATCCTTTGCTGCGAAATCCATATCAGTCTAGCACAAACTTGCGGGAAACGAATTAGCGGGTGCCGATCACCAGAGAAGATGTAAGAGGGAGAGGCAAGTCAATCCGTTGGATCTGTGACAAACCGGCGTGTTCCATCCATCCCCGGATTTCGCCAAAACTGTAACAGCGCCCGCCATCCGTCGTGAGCAGCATGAGCAAACTAAAGATTGCGCCGACCGCCGGGCTGGCGCGGGTCTCATCGAGGACATGGTCTTTGATGATAACCCGTCCCGACGGCTTGAGATTGTCCGCAAGTTTGCTGATGAGCGCCTGGTTTTTTTTATAATCTTCGCCGTGAATAATGTTGGACAAAAAGACTACGTCGAACAGTCCTCGAATGGAGTCTCTTCGATAGTCGCCAGGGATGAGCGTCATGCGATCGGCCATTCCAGCGTCGCGCACGTAGCGCTCGGTGATTTTCAATGTACCCGGCAAATCGATAATCGTTACGCGCATGTCGGGAAACTTTTTGCACAGCGCGATCGGGTAGGTAGCCGGTCCGGAGCCGACGTCAAGAACGTCTCGAACATTCTGCCAGTCGAGCGCCTGGGTTAGAGCCTGGGTATCGCCGCGGGCTTTGACCAGCGAATCCATCGCGTTGATAAAAATTTCGGTTTCCCGCGCATCTTCTTGGTACATATTTGCCGGTCGCGCGGGTCGGCCGGTGCGTATCGTTTCCGGTAGCCTGGCCCAGGATTGCCACGATAAATCTTCGAAAAGAATCATGCCGCCGACGTATTGTGGGGAATTTCGCAAGAGATATGTTTTCGCAGGCTCGGTAAGCAGGAAGCTGTGTGCCCGCTTTTCCAGGATGTCGAGCGCGGCCAGTCCGTTAAGCAATAGCTCAGTGGCCTGGGGTTCAAGATTCAGACTTTGCGCGACTTCATCCGCAGTGTGCGGAGCGGTCTCCAGCGACTCGAAGACTCCCAGGGATACCGCGGTTTGAAGGATCCGCGCTTCGGCATGGCCGCTGGCGAGAGCCATGAGTTGAGAGAAGTTCATTTAAATCTACAGGCCGTGCCGGCATGGGCCGGCGACATTGTTCAAAAGAAGCGCAGCTAGAGCTTTTCGACAATGCGGTATGTCCGGCTCTTCGGCTTCAGCGGCGCGACGATGCCGTTCTTTATCATCAGGCGAATCTCCCGGTAGGCCGTATCGCGGTCGACTTCAGCGAATTTCTCGTATTCCGCCGTGGAGAATGTTTTGTCGTGGCAGTATGCGTAGGCGAGCAAGCGCCGTTGACGCAGGTTGATCTGAGCCGCGCCGAATTGATTTAACCATCTGAGCGTCGATTCGTCGTACACCGGCGCGTTGCGCAGCGTGACGGTAAAGATAAATCCTTCGAGCGACAATTCCGGCGGATGTAGACCGTAGCTTTCCATTTCTTGAAACATGCGGGGAACGCCTTCGCCCATTTCGCGCAGATAACCGAGATCAGCCAGAACGCGGACGATCAACGGATTGCGTGAAAAATGAATGCTCTTTTGCCGGCGCAGCTGCTCAAGCGTGACCGGGGCGGGTGGGACGCCGGGACTGCGCACGCTGATGTGATCGTCGAACATCCACACCTCGATGGAAGCGCCGCTCAGGTCATAATCGCGGTGCGCGACTGCGTTGACCAGGGCTTCTTGCCAGGCGAACGTCGGGTATTCGAGCCG
>CAMLCX010000018.1 GCA_946478635.1 uncultured Pseudomonadota bacterium | reverse complement strand
AAGAGCCTTGAGGGTCAAGTCTTTACCCTTGCTGCACAGTTTAGTACGACGCGGTTTCTTTTAGAAAACCGAACCATCATCACGACGGATGCCCTTTGTTGAGTAAACCGGTTGGTGCTGCTAGCCGGATCGCCCTACTTAGAGGCACTACCTCCAAATGATTATTTTGTTAGCCAGCGGATTTTGATAAGCGATTCTACGGATTCGAACTCCGGGTCGTTGGTTAGAACCGCGGCGTCGAGACGCTGGGCGGTGGCGACGCAAAAAGCGTCGGCGTAGGAGAGCGCGTGCTCACTTTTTATCTCGGCGGCGGCGCGCACCAACGGCTGGTCGATCGGATAAAGTTCGATCGGAAGTTGTTCGAGAAGGTGCAGCGCGTCGGTTGTCTTGGCAGCGCCGACGCGCCGTTTAACGATATAGAAAAACTCGCCCCAGTTAATCCAATTCAGAACTGCGCGCGTCCGTGCCTTGCCTTGATCGTAGAGAGCCTTTTGAACGACCCGCCAGCCAGGTTCCCGGTGATAGAGACTGAGGAGAGCGAAGCTATCGAGAACGAGCTTTTCGCTCACGTCGAGCCTCGTTGCGATGTTCCCCGCGGAGATCTTGCGTCAAGGAAAACTTGCCCTTCAAGAATCCCGTAGCGGCTTCGATTGGATCGGCAGGGACCGGCGTGAGAATCAGTCGTCCGTCATCTTCGGCCATGTGGACCTTGCCACCGGGCTTGAGCCCCAGTTTCTGTCTTAAGTTCTTAGGCACCAGAATCTGCCCCTTTGGCGTAAGTTGGGCTACGGACATATAAAAGTCTCCCTTTGTTAGAAAAGTGTAACATTGGCTTTTGAGGGGCGCAAACACGATAAGCGCTAACTTCTCGCGGTCGCCGTTTCGCACTCACATCTGCCGATCCAAGCTGCGGTACTGAATTGCTTCAGCGATGTGGGAGGCTTCGATGTTTTCGGCGCCGGCGAGGTCGGCGATGGTGCGGCCGACTTTGAGGACGCGGCTGTAGGCGCGCGCGCTGAGTCCGAGTTTGTTGATCGCGGTTTCGAGTAACTTTTCCGCATCGTCCTTAACGGAACAGTAGCGGCGGATTTCTCGGGTGCCCATCTGGGCGTTTGAGTGCAGTTTTGTTTTCTCGAATCGTTGCAGTTGCAGAATGCGCGCGGCGTTCACGCGCTGGCGGATGACATCCGAGCTTTCCCCGGCGTCTTTGGTCGCCAGTTCTTGATAGCGCAGTCCGGGAACCTCGACTTGAATGTCGATGCGGTCGAGCAGCGGGCCGGAGACTTTGGAGCGGTAGCGTTGGATCTGCAGCGGGGTGCAGACGCATTCCTTCTGCGGATCGGTCTGAAAACCGCATGGGCAGGGGTTCATGGCGGCGACCAACATAAAGCTTGCGGGATAATTGATCGAGCCCATGGCGCGGGAGACGGTGATGTTGCCGTCCTCGAGCGGCTGGCGCATGACTTCCAGGACGTTGCGGCGGAACTCCGGCAGCTCGTCGAGAAACAGGACGCCGTTGTGGGCGAGAGAAACTTCGCCCGGCTTGGGCACGGTGCCGCCGCCGACCAGGCCGGCATCGGAAATGGTGTGGTGCGGCGAGCGAAACGGCCGCGTGGCGATGATCGCCTGGCCGTTGAGCGTACCCATGACGCTGTGAATTTTGGTCGTCTCCAGCGCCTCGGCGAGGGTCAGATCCGGCAGGATCGACGGCAGCCTTTTCGCAAGCATGGTCTTGCCCGATCCGGGCGGACCGACGAGGATAACATTGTGGCCGCCGGCGGCGGCGACTTCCAAGGCGCGCTTGACATGCTGCTGGCCTTTGACCTCGTTGAAATCGGCATTGTATTGGGAATGCTGATTGAAGAGATCGGCGACATTCACCGTGGTCGGAGTGATGCGCTGAGCGCCGTTGAGAAACTCCACGACCTGGGGCAGGTCGCGCACGCCTAGGACTTCTACTTCGCTAACCACCGCGGCCTCGGGCGCATTTTGCTCGGGGAGGATCAGTCCCTTGACATGTTCCTTCTTGGCCGCCATCGCGATCGGCAAGGCGCCGCGCACCGGTTTCACCGAGCCGTCCAGCGAGAGCTCGCCGATTAAAAGATATTCGTCGAGGAGATTTTTTTCGATCGACTCCTCGGCGGCGAGAATGCCCACGGCCATCGGCAAATCGTAGGCCGATCCTTCCTTCTTAATGTCGGCGGGGGCGAGATTGATGGTGATGCGCTTGGCCGGAAAGTTATAGCCGCAATTTTTCACCGCCGCGCGAATCCGGTCTTTGCTCTCCTTAACCGCTCCCTCCGGCAGTCCGACGGTGGCGAGCTGAGGCAGTCCGGAGGCAAGATCGATTTCGACTTCGACGCGCAGGGCGTCGATTCCATAGAGAGCGGCGCTGTTCACTTTGGCGAGCATGGTCGGGCGAGAAGCGTCCGTAAGCTACCAAAGGCGTCCTGGAATCACAACTGGAATTTGGTCGAGGATCGATGAGGGACGATTGAGCGCCGCGAATTGCGCGGGCAGTTACGAGGACAGGGAAATGCGTCGCCGCAAAGATCGGCAAGCAATTTCGCTAGAACTTGTCTTTCTTGAATGACTTGAGCGAGGATGGCCGGGCGCGCAAGGCATCGTCTTTGGTGACGCGATCGAAAACGTGGACGCCGCGGTTGTGCAGCAGGGTAGGCTGGGAGATCGCGCGCTTGGCCGACCCCGTACAGACATCGCAGCGTTTGAGCGGTTTGTCGGTGACTTTCTGAATCGCCTCGAAGCGATGGCCTTTTGTGCACTCGTATTCGTAGAGCGGCATGGAGAAGATGGCGTACCATAGTAGAGTATTGTTCACAACGCGTCGTTCAACTGGTGAATTTGCCATTCGCCGATTTGATCTTTGCCTGGGGAGTGCATCACCGACGGCAGCCGTTTTGAGCGGCCTGCCGTTGTTGCCGGTGCGAAAATTTCCTGGTATAAGACTTCATGTTTGCTTGTATACAGACGAGCAGCCGCAAAAACCCAGGCCCAGGTCTGGGTTTTTTTTTAGCCTCGCGCGGAGGTGAACGATGCTAGAACAAGAAGTCCTGCCGGTGGGCTTAACCTTCGATGACGTTTTGTTGATACCAGCCGAGTCTTCGGTCCTGCCCAAAGACATCGATGTCTCCACGCGATTGACCGAGCGCATCACTCTCAATATTCCCCTGGTCAGCGCGGCCATGGACACGGTCACCGAGGCCAAAACGGCGATCGCCATGGCCCAAGAGGGCGGTATGGGCATCATTCACCGCAATCTTTCGGTATGGGCGCAGGCGGCCGAAGTCGAGAAGGTGAAGAAATCCGAAAGCGGCATGATCACCGATCCGATCACCGTGGCGCCGGACCAGAAAATTTCCGACGCTCAGCAGATCATGAATAAGTACGGCATCTCCGGATTGCCGGTAACCAAGAACGGACGGCTCGTCGGCATTCTCACCAACCGCGATTTGCGCTTCGAGAAACGCCATGACCGAACGGTTTCCGAGGTCATGACCAAGGAGAATCTCGTGACGGTCAAGCCTGGCGTCGATCTGGACACCGCCAAGGAGCTCTTGCACCACCACCGCATCGAGAAGCTTTTGGTTGTCGACGATCACTTCGAGCTCAAAGGCTTGATCACGGTCAAAGATATCGAGAAGAAAATTCAATATCCGAGCGCCTGCAAGGACGAGCGCGGCCGCCTGCGCGTCGGCGCCGCGGTTGGCGTGGGCACGGATTGGGAAGAGCGCGTCGACGGTCTGGTGCGCGCCGGCGTCGATCTGGTCGCCGTCGATACGGCTCATGGCCATTCGAAAAACGTGCTCGACATCGTCGGCCAGATTCGCCGCCGCTATCCGGATCTCGATCTGGCTGGCGGCAACGTCGCCACCGACGAAGGCGCGACGGCATTGATCCAGGCCGGCGTCAACGTCGTCAAGGTCGGCATCGGTCCCGGTTCGATCTGCACCACCCGCATCGTTTCCGGCGTCGGCGTGCCGCAGATCACGGCGATCGGCAGCTGCGCCAAGGCGGCGGCGCGCCACAACGTTCCGATCATCGCCGACGGCGGCATCAAGTTTTCCGGCGACATCACGAAAGCGTTGGCCGCCGGCGCGGATTCTGTGATGATCGGCAGTCTTTTTGCCGGAACGGAAGAGAGCCCGGGCGAAACAATTCTTTACCAGGGCCGGACCTACAAAGTGTATCGCGGCATGGGCTCCATCGGCGCCATGGGGCAGGGGAGCCGCGACCGCTATGGCCAGGCCGATGTGATGGACTCGAACAAGCTCGTGCCCGAAGGGATTGAAGGCCAGGTGCCTTATAAAGGATCGCTTGCCTTCAATATCCACCAACTGGTGGGCGGGCTGCGCGCCGGCATGGGTTATCTCGGCTGCCGCGACGTGGCGACCATGCGGGCGAAGGCCAAGTTCATGCAAGTCACTTCGGCGGCGCTGCGCGAAGGCCACGTGCACGACGTATTTATCACCAAAGAAGCGCCCAACTATAGAATCGAATGATCCTCGTTCTTGATTTTGGTTCGCAGTACACCCAGCTGATTGCGCGGCGCATCCGAGAGTTGAAGGTTTACTGCGAGATCCATCCCTTCAACGTTCCACTGGAAAGAATTTATGCGCTCAAGCCCGAGGGAATCATCCTTTCCGGCGGGCCTGCGAGCGTGTACCAGGAAAATGCGCCCAAGGTTCCCGCGGAGCTGTTCCAATTACCGGTGCCGTTTCTCGGTATCTGCTACGGCATGGGGCTGCTCAATTTATCCTTCGGCGGGGAAGCCGGGCGCGCCGATCGGCGCGAGTATGGCCCGGCCGATTTGATGATTGATGACGACGCGGATTTGTTCCACGGGTTCGGTGGAAATGATCCGACCCGAGTGTGGATGAGCCATGGCGACAAGATGACGAGCTTTCCTCGCGGGTGGAAAGTGCTCGCGCACAGCGGCAATTCACCGATCGCCGCTTTCACCGATCCGACCCGGCGCTTTTTCGGCGTGCAGTTTCACCCCGAGGTCGCGCACACGGCGCGCGGCCGCGAACTCTTGGATAACTTTATTTTTCGTGTTTGCCGCGCGCGGCCTGATTGGACGATGGAGCATTTCATCGACACTTCAGTGCGTCAGATTCGCGAGAAAGTCGGCGACGGCCGCGTGCTTTGCGCGCTCAGCGGCGGAGTCGATTCCGCGGTTGCGGCGACTTTGATTCACCGCGCGATCAAGGAGAGGCTGGTCTGCGTGTTCGTCAACAACGGGTTGCTGCGCAAAAACGAGGCCGAGCAGGTGTGCGGCCTGTTCGTCGAGCGGTTCGGTTTGAGTTTCCGTTACGTCGATGCCACTGAAGAGTTTCTGGGCGGATTGAAAGGGATCGAAGATCCCGAGGTAAAGCGCAAACGCATTGGCAACAAGTTCATCGAGGTCTTCGAAAAGCAGGCGCAACAGCTCGGCGAGATCGAGTTTCTGGCGCAGGGAACTCTCTATCCCGACGTGATCGAATCGGTTTCGGTCCTGGGGCCGTCGGCGACGATCAAGTCGCATCACAACGTCGGCGGCCTGCCGACCCACATGAAATTCAGGCTGATCGAGCCGCTGCGGGAGCTATTCAAAGACGAGGTGCGAGTTCTCGGCAAAGAGCTCGGCTTGCCCCACGAGATGATCCAGCGCCAGCCCTTTCCCGGGCCGGGTTTGGCGATTCGCGTACTCGGCGAAGTCAACGAAGATCGCCTCAAAGTGTTGCGTGAAGCCGACGTGATCGTGCTCGATGAGATCACAGCGGCCGGTTACTACGACAAGGTCTGGCAGTCCTTCGCCGTATTACTGCCGATCAAGACCGTCGGCGTCGTCGGCGACGAGCGCAGCTATGAGAACGTCATTGCGCTGCGAGTGGTCGATAGCCTGGACGGCATGACGGCCAACTGGGTGCCGCTGCCGTACGATCTCCTCGGCAAAATATCCAATCGCGTCTTGAACGAAGTGCGCGGCGTCAACCGCGTCGTCTACGATATTTCTTCCAAGCCACCCGCCACCATCGAGTGGGAATAGTCTTGCCGCGATTCATCTGCTGGATTGAATTCATTGCGCCGGCGCGTGGGATGCGCGAAGATTATTGGTTATGACGACGAAAAACAACGAGATCATCGCGATCGAGGGTTGGGGGGTGGGTCCCGACGCGTCCGAAGTGGCGCGCTTTCTCGCCGGACCGCAGCACCGGTTCGAGGAGTTGCTGCGCGCGCTACGGATTTTTTTTGAATTTCTTCGCGGCTTTCGCGCGCTTCACTTCGTCGGCCCCTGCGTGACGGTTTTTGGCTCGGCGCGCTTCGGCCAGGAGCATCCTTATTATGATCTGGCGCAGCGCACGGGCGCGGAGCTTGCGAGGTCTGGTTTTACGGTAATGACCGGCGGCGGCCCTGGTATCATGGAAGCCGCCAACCGCGGCGCCAAGGAGGCGGGCGGCCACTCCATCGGTTGCAACATCCAACTGCCGAAGGAGCAAAAGCCCAATCCCTACCTCGATCGATGGATTACTTTTCGCTATTTTTTTATTCGCAAAGTGATGCTGGTAAAGTATTCCTATGCTTTTATCGCTCTGCCCGGCGGTTTTGGCACCCTGGACGAGATCTTTGAAACCGCGACACTGATCCAGACGTTAAAGATTCGCGAATTTCCATTGGTGCTTATCGGCAAAGAGTTTTGGCGGCCGTTGCTCGATTTCATGTCGGCGACAATGGTCAAGCAAGGCACCATCGACCAGGCCGATTTGGATCGTTTGATCGTCACCGATTCGCCGGAAGAGGCCGTGGGGTCGATCACCGAGATCGCCAAGCGCGCGTTTGGATTGACCTATGGATCGCGCCTGCGCCGGCGCTGGTTCTTCGGCGAGCGCGACCGCAGTACGTCCACCGCGCCATGAAAGAAATCGCTCAAGTTCTCCTATTCGATCGCCACGGCAGGCTGTTGATTTACCTGCGCGACGACAAGCCGGAGATTCCGTTCCCCGGTCATTGGGACTTTTTCGGCGGCCACCTCGAAGCCGGCGAGACGCCGGAGGAGGCTTTGGTGCGCGAGGTTAGAGAGGAGCTGGGCGTCGAGTTGAACGCCTGGAGCTTTTTTCGCTGCTACGACTGCCTTGAGGGTGATTTCTATCCCAACCGGAAGCATATCTACCACGCGCGAATCGAGCGCAAGACGTCGGATCTTTCGCTCCACGAAGGGCAGCGGCTTACGGCCATCGCGCGCGAAGAACGCTTTCATTACAAATTCGCCAACATTCTTGGGGCAATCCTGGAAGATTTTGTTGCCTCCGGGTTTTGGCCCGCCACTGTGGATAACTCTTATGGCGATATCAGCGCGAAATAATTGTCGCGCCGTTTGCTTTGTGCTAGTGGTTATCTAGTTCCATGGAACAATCTCGTTTCGTTCATCTCCATTGCCATACCGAGTACAGTCTCCTCGACGGCGCCAACAAAGTCGACAAGCTTTTCGAGCGCATCAAAGCGCTCCATCAGCCGGCCGTGGCCATGACCGACCACGGCAACATGTTCGGCGCCATCGAATTTTACCGCGAGGCCACGAGCCGCGGCATCAAGCCGATTATCGGTTGCGAGATTTACGTGGCGCCGACCAGCCGCTTCGAGAAGAAGGGCGTCGATAAGGGGCCGAAGGAATACAACAATCATTTAATTCTCCTGGCGATGAACAATGAGGGATACCGCAACCTCTGCAAGCTCGTGTCGCTCGGCTACATGGAAGGATTCTATTACAAGCCGCGCATCGACAAGGACTTGCTCAAAGAGTTCAACGGCGGTCTCATCGCGTTGAGCGCCTGCCTCCAGGGCGAAGTCTCGCAGGCGTTGAATTACGGCAACTACGAGAAAGCCAAATCGGCCGTGGAGCAATACGCGGCGATCTTCGGCGACCGCTATTATATCGAGATCCAAGACAACAAGTTGCCCGAGCAGGAAAAAGTCAATCGACTGCTCGTCGAATTGGCGAAAGAAACCTCGATTCCCGTTGTCGCCACCAACGACTGCCACTACGGCGAGCGCGACGATTTTCACGCTCACGATGTTTTGCTCTGTGTGCAGACCGGCAAGACGGTCAATGAAGAGAACCGGCTCAAGCTGGGGACCGACGAACTTTACTTGAAGTCCGCTGATGAAATGACCCGGGGGTTCGACTACTGTCCGGAGGCGGTGGAGCGGACTTTGGAAATTGCCGGGCGCTGCAATCTGGAGATCGAGTTCGGCAAATATCATTTTCCGACGTTTACGCCTCCCAAAGAGATCAGCCTCGACGACTACCTCGACGAATTGGCGCATCAGGGCTTGGACGAGCGCCTCGCGGGCGTCACCGATCCGGAGGTTAAAAAAACCTATCTGGAGCGGCTGGAATACGAGCTGGGCGTGATCAAGGACATGCAGTTTCCCGGTTATTTTTTAGTCGTCGCCGATTTCATCAACTATGCCAAGAGAAGCGGCATTCCGGTGGGACCCGGACGAGGCTCTTCCGCGGGGAGCCTGGTGGCCTACGCGCTGCGCATCACGGATCTCGATCCCATACGCCACGTTTTGTTGTTCGAGCGTTTCCTCAACCCGGAACGTAAATCGATGCCCGATATCGACGTGGACTTCTGTATTCGCGGACGGGCCCAGGTGATTCAATATGTCAAAGACAAATACGGCGCCGACCGCGTCGCGCAGATCGCCACCTTCGGAACCCTGAAGGCCAAGGCGGCCATCAGAGACGTCGGCCGCGCCATCGGTCTTTCCTTCGCCGAGACCGACGCGATCGCCAAATTGATTCCCGCGCCCAAACAAGGCTTCGATTATCCGCTCACCGAAGCGATGAAGATGGAGCCTCGGCTGCCCGAACTGATGAAGAGCGATCCGCGGGTGAAAACCCTGATGGATCATGCCTTACGCTTGGAAGGTTTGGTGCGCCACGCGTCGACCCACGCGGCGGGTGTCGTGCTTTCCAATCTTCCTCTGGTGGATTACTTGCCGCTATTTGTCGATAAAGACGGCGGCATCGTCACCCAGTATGAGATGAGCTGGGTGGAAAAAATCGGTCTCGTCAAGTTCGACTTTCTCGGTCTCAAGACGCTCACGTTGATTTATGACTGCTTGAAGCTCATCGAGGTGACGCGGGGCGAGAAGGTCGATCTCGATCATCTGCCGCTCGACGATAAGAAAACCTACCGCACGCTTTGTCAGGGCAACACCACCGGGGTCTTCCAGCTGGAAAGCACGGGCATCCGCGAGATGACCGTAAAGATCCGGCCCAATTGTTTCGAGGATCTCGTCGCCATTCTCGCTCTGTACCGGCCAGGGCCGCTCGACAGCGGCATGGCGGACGATTACATCAAGCGCAAAAGCGGCAAAGAAAAAATCAAATATCTGCACCCGTTGCTCGAGTCTATTCTCAAGGACACCTACGGCGTGATCGTCTACCAGGAGCAAGTGATGCAGACCGCGCAGCTTCTCGCCGGCTACACCATGGGCGACGCCGATATTTTGCGCCGCGCCATGGGCAAGAAGGATCCGGAAGAAATGGCCGCGCAGCGCGAACGCTTCGTCAGCGGCGCCGTCGCTAAAAAATTGGACGAAAAAAGAGCCACGGAAATTTTTGATCAGATGGAAACGTTTGCGCGCTACGGTTTTAACAAGTCGCACTCGGCGGCCTACGCGCTGGTTTCCTATCAGACGGCTTATCTCAAGACGCACTATCCGGTCGAATTTATGGCCGCGCTTTTGACTTCGGAGATGGGCGATACCGACAAGGTTATCAAAAATCTTGCCGAATGCCGGGAAAAAGACATCGAGATACTGGCGCCGGATATCAACGAGAGTCTTTCCGATTTTACGCCGGTCGGCGATAAGATTCGCTTCGGGCTCGCAGGCGTGAAGAATGTCGGTGAGAAGGCGGTCGAAGTCATTCTCGACAACCGCCGCAAGGACGGCCCGTTCGCGTCCCTCTTCGACTTTTGCCGGCGTGTGGATATGGCGGCGGTTAACCGGCGCGTGATCGAGAGTTTGATCAAATGCGGTGCCTTTGACTCGACGCAAGTTTCACGGGCGCGCATGATGGCCGCGCTGGACGATGGCATGAAGGGCGGACAGGCGCACCAGCGCGATCAAGCCAGCAATCAAATCGACATCTTCGGGATGCTCGGCACCTCGACGAGAAGCTCGAAGAAGTCCGGGGAATCTTACCCGGTGGTCAACGAATGGTCGGCTCAAGAATCGTTGATTTTTGAGAAAGAAGCTCTGGGCTTCTATATTTCCGGTCATCCTCTCGATAAATATGAGCGGACCATCAAAAAAATTGTCAGCGGGGCAATCGCCGCGCTCAAGGAAAGAGCCTCGCCAGGAGAGGTTCGGCTGGGTGGCGTCGTGTCGGCATTGAAATTACGCAATACCAAGAAGGGCGACCGGTACGGCAACTTCAATTTGGAGGACAAATCGGGTTTCATTGAAGTGATCACCTGGCCCGATACCTACCGAAAATGCGCGGAATTGCTCGGTGCCGACGACCCGATTTTTGTCAGGGGCCGTTTGGAAGTCGGAGAAGATCGGATTCAGGTCATCGCCAACGAAGTTACATCGTTGGCCGACGCGGTTAAAAACCCCAAGAACATCGCCGCGAATGACAATGGCAAACTGAACGGGAACGGCGAAAAAGCTCATCTCTATGTGCGCGAGTCGGAAGTGTCCGCCGAGGAGCTGGTCCGATTGCGCGACACGCTGCTCGATTATCCGGGCCGTGCCACGGTGTTTCTTCACATGCTCGGCGCCGGGCAGGCCGAAACAATCATCGAGCTCCCCGATCAGGTGCGCATCGCATCGACGCCGGAGCTGGAAGAAGTTGTTGACCGGCTGTTTGGCGCGCGCGTCAGTTTTCACTCTTTAAGCTCTTGAAGACCGTTACGCCTACACGACCACCGAAGGAACGAGCCGTGCTGGTCGGCATTGACCTGCCTTCACGAGACCACAAGGCGCCCGTCGATCTCAGTTTAGAGGAGCTCGAGCGGTTGGCCGAAACGGCCGGCGCGACGGTTCTCGGCAAGCACAGTCAACAGGTCAAACACATCACGCCGGCGACTCTCATCGGCCGCGGCAAGGTTGATGAAATCGGAAAATCGCTGCAAGAAATGCACGCCGACCTCGTCATCGTCGATGAGAATTTGACGCCGGCGCAGCAGCGCAATCTCGAAGCCGCCTTTAAAGTCCGCGTCATCGACCGCAGCCAGTTGATCCTGGATATTTTTGCGCAGCGGGCGCGCAGCAATGAAGGCAAGCTGCAGGTCGAGCTGGCCCAGCTCGAATATCTGCTGCCGCGCCTGACGCGCCAGTGGACACACTTATCGCGCCTGGGCGGCGGTATCGGTACTCGCGGGCCTGGGGAAACTCAGCTCGAAGTGGACCGTCGGCGCATTCGCGAGCGCATCGGCCATCTAAAACAACGGCTCAAGACCGTCGAGCGCACGCGCGAGTTGCAGCGCAAGGAACGGCACGATGTACCGTTTGCGACCGTTGCTCTTGTCGGTTACACCAACGCGGGAAAGTCGACTTTGATGAATACGCTCACGCGCGCCGGCGTGTTCGTTGAAGACAAACTGTTTGCAACTCTGGATCCGACGACCCGCGCTCTGCGCCTCCCCAATGGGGATACCGTCATGCTCGTCGACACCGTCGGGTTTATCAACAAGATCCCGCACTCGTTGATCGAGGCGTTCAAGAGCACGCTCGAAGAGGTGTCACGCGCCGATTTGCTGCTCCATCTCGTCGATATGTCCAATCCCCTCTACGAAGACCAAATCCGCGTGATTGAAACCGCGCTCGGCGAAATCGGGGCGGGCGAAATTCCCACCGTGCTGGTGCCCAACAAAATCGACCTTGCGGCCGAAGTGCCGATTCGACAACTCAAGACCGATGCCGTCCTCGATGTATGTCCGATCTCGGCCCGGGCCGGCACGGGCGTCGATCAGTTGCTTCGCCTGATCGGCGCGGTTCTCGATCGCGATAAGGAAGAGTTTCACGCGTCCTTTTCGCCGGCGCAAGGCGATTTGATTGCATTGTTACGCAGGCGCGGCCGCGTCGTCGAAGAAATCTATGGGGGCGAGGCTATTCACGTGACCGCCATGGTGACGCCGAAGCTCGCCGGACAAATGCGCAAGCTTATCAATGGGAGACCGTTCAAGGAGAACGGATGTCCTGATGGGTCATGCTGAATCTTGCCAATTGCCTCACGCTGTTTCGCATCTTAACCATTCCGATCTTTCTCGAATTTCTCGCGTATCATTTTTACTGGGAGGCGCTGCTGGTCTTTGCCATCGGCGGATTGACCGATTTTCTCGACGGCTTTGTCGCGCGCCGGATGAACCAGCAAACCGCGCTTGGCGCGTACTTGGACCCGGTGGCGGACAAGTTGCTGGTGATTACATCTTTTATCATGCTGGGTTCGATCGGGGGAATTCCCGTTTGGCTTACGGTCATTGTTGTTGCTCGGGATATTCTGATCCTCTTGGGTTACGGGATTATTTACCTCCTGGTCGAAGAACCGTTGCAAGTAAGGCCGACTCTCATCGGCAAGTGGAGCACCACGCTGCAGCTTTTGACCTTGGCGATTGCGCTCCTCATGCTTCATGACCCACGCCTGTTAAGCGAGCGAATGCTCGAATTGTTTGTCGGGGCGAGCGCGCTCGCAACGGTGGTATCGGGCTGCCAATATCTTTATCGGGGCTTGGTTTGGCTGCAGAATAGGGCTTCTTCCATCACTCGCCCAGGTTGACAGTGCTGGTAGAAATTGATAATAAAATCAGTCTCTTGCATTGCCAATGTCATTCGCTGCAGGGGCGCATGTGAAAGCGGCCTCAGTGTAGCGTCGTGTTTTTATTGCTAAAATTGGGTTCAATGGATTGATCCACTACTATTGGTTCACACAGGCACGTAGCTCAGTGGGAGAGCGCTTCCTTGACACGGAAGAGGTCGGCAGTTCAATCCTGCCCGTGCCTACCATTTTCAAATCGCATTCACATTAAATGGATAGCATTCACGTCACTCTAGCCGATGGCAAGTCCGTCGACGTACGCGCCGGTACCGGGATCGATGAAATCGCCGCGACTTCGGGTGTTAGGAAGACCGCCATCGCCGCCAAGGTGGATGGCCGGCTCGTCGACCTTGCCGGCACACTGGACAAGGATTGCGCGCTCGAGTTCATTCTGCCGGATAGCCGCGACGGCCTGGATGTTTTGCGTCATTCGACCGCGCATTTGATGGCACAGGCGGTGCAGAGCCTTTTTCCCGGAACACAGGTGACCATCGGGCCGACCATCGAAGACGGCTTCTATTACGACTTCAGGAGCGATCGGACTTTTTCCCCGGAAGATTTGGAGCTCATCGAAAAACGCATGCAGGAGCTGGTAAAGGCCGATTTGAAAGTGGTTCGTGAAGTCTTGCCGCGCCGCGAGGCAATCGAGCTGTTCCGCAAGATGGGCGAAAATTATAAAGTCGAGATCATCGAAGGCATTCCCGAAGAGAACGTCTCGCTCTATCGGCAGGGGGATTGGGTCGATCTTTGCCGCGGCCCGCACGTGCCGAGCACGGCGGCGATCAAAGCCTTCAAACTGACGAGCATTGCGGGGGCGTATTGGCGCGGCGACTCGCGAAACGAACAGTTGCAACGGATTTATGGCACGGCATGGGCGAACCGAAAAGACTTAGACGCATACTTAAAGCGCATCGAAGAAGCGAAGCAGCGTGACCACCGGCGCCTCGGGCCGGCCCTGGATTTGTTTTCGCTTCATCCGATCGCCCCGGGATCGCCGTTCTTTCATCCCAAGGGCACGATCATTTACAACCTGTTGGTGCAGTACATCCGCGGTCTCTACAGCAAATATGGTTACAGCGAGGTGGTGACGCCGCTGATCTACAAGACCGATCTGTGGAAAACCTCCGGCCATTATGAGGCTTTCCGCGACGACATGTTCTTGATGAGCGTGCACGACGGCGAATACGGTGTGAAACCGATGAATTGCCCGGGACATTGTTATCTATTTGCCGCTCGGAAGTATTCCTATCGCGATTTACCCATTCGCTTTGCCGATTTCAGCCGGCTGCACCGCTTCGAGCAGTCCGGTGTTCTTTCCGGCTTGACGCGCGTGCGCTCTTTTGCCCAGGACGATGCTCACATTTACTGCACGCCGGAACAGCTCGACAGCGAGCTTGAGCAATTCGTCACCATGACCAAGGAAGTGTACAAAGTTTTCGGGTTCGATCGCATCGAAGTCACCCTGCAAACCCGGCCGGAGAAATTTCTCGGCCGCATCGAGTTGTGGGACGCCGCTGAAGCGGCCCTGCGCCGCTGCCTTGAAGGGGCGGGATTCGCGGTTGAAGTGCTGCCGGGCGAGGGCGCGTTCTACGGACCGAAGATCGGCTTTGATTTCCGCGACGTCCTGGAACGATCCTGGACTCTCGCCACGGTACAGATCGACTGCGCCATGCCCGAACGGTTTGCGCTTCGTTATGTTACGCCGGAGGGAACAGAGGCCACGCCGGTCATGTTGCACCGGGCCATCCTGGGCTCCATAGAGCGCTTTATTGCGATACTATTGGAACATTGCGCCGGCGCCTTTCCGTTGTGGCTTGCGCCGGTGCAGCTGAAAGTTTTGACGGTGACCGACGACCAGAAAGATTACGCGGCGAAGGTCTTCGAGCAGCTGCGCCAAGGCGGTTGGCGCGTCGAGCTCGATGGGCGAAACGAAAAGCTCGGCTACAAAATCCGGGAAGCGCAACTGGCAAAAATTCCTTATGCTATCGTTATCGGCGATAAAGAAGTGGCAGCCGGTACGGTGGCGCCGCGCCGGCGTGGCGGCGAGAATCTGCCGCCGCTGGCGCCCGCCGAGTTTATTCAGAAGTTGCGCGCCGAGGTTGCACAAGAAATCGGAGAAGCATAGTAATAGGGGTCAAGCGAGGAATGGAGGTGCCCTATCGCTAGAGAAGCGAGGATCAATCATCAGATTCGTGCCCGTGAAGTCCGAGTAATTGGGCCGAAGGGCGAGCAGTTGGGTTTAATGGCGCTGCATGAGGCGCTCAAGCAGGTGGAGGCGCAGGAGCTGGATTTGGTCGAAGTCGCGCCCGATGCCCAACCGCCGGTTTGCCGCATGATGGATTACGGCAAATTTCGTTATGAGCAGAAGAAGCGATCTCATGGCGCCAAAAAACCTTCGATCGTGGAAATCAAAGAAGTCAAAATGGGTTCTCGTACTGATGCCCACGATATCGAGCATAAAGTTCGCAACATCCGCCTATTCATCGGGAAAGGCCAGCGAGTCAAGGTGTCGGTTTTCTTCCGCGGCAGAGAAATTACCCATCCCGAGTTAGGCAGGCAGTTGCTCAAGGGCGTCGCGGTGCAGGTGCAGGACGTCGCGAAGCTCGATATCGAGCCGCGCCTGGAAGGCCGCAATATGGCGATGTTGTTAACGCCCAAATAAAAATTTTCGGTGCGATAGAAAACAATCGCAGGAGCTAAAAGTGCCTAAGATAAAAACCAACAGAGCGGCGGCGAAACGGTTTCGCGTGACCAGCAGCGGCAAGATCAAGCGCAATAAGGGTTTCAAGAGCCATATTCTTTCGAGCAAGGGTAAAAAACGAAAACGGCACTTGCGCAAGGCAGGCCTTGTTTCGCCGGCGGAGTCGCGTAACATTCGGCAATTGATACCTTACAAATAAAAGTGCCAAGTGCGCAGTGTCGAGTCCTGAGGATGACCGTCGGACGACGGCGACTCGGCGACCGGTACTCGGTACTAAGAAACGGAAGGAGTTCATCCCGTGCCCAGAGCTAAAGGTGGAAGCAAATCGAGACAGCGACGCAAGAAGATCATGAAACTCGCCAAAGGTTACGTTGGCGGCCGGGGACGGTTGTATCGTTCCGCGCGCGAAACGGTGGAGCGCGCGCTGGTTTTCGCCTATCGGGATCGGCGCGTTAAGAAAAGAACCTTTCGAGGGTTATGGATTACCCGAATCGGCGCGGCGGCGAAAGTCAACGGAATCTCGTACAGCCAGCTTATCAAAGGACTCAAGCAAGCCGGAGTAGAGTTGGACCGAAAGATTCTCGCCGAGATTGCCGTCGCAGACGCGGCGGGTTTCGGTCAGTTAGCGCAGACCGCGAAATCTCACCTCAACGCGTAAGCTCCCGAGCCTTTCAGTCAAATGAACGATTCCCTGGAAGCTCTCCAAGGAGAGGTTCTGGATCGAATTCAGCGATCCGACTCCGAAAAAGATCTCGAGCAGATACGGGTCGAGACCCTGGGCCGGAGCGGCAGCGTGACGCTGTTGCTGCGCGGCATGAAGGACGTGCCGGCGGAAGACCGGCGGCGGCGCGGCGAGCAGCTAAATCAATTGCGCCGGCTCATCGAAGAGCGATTGGGCGAACGGCTGGACGCCGTGCAGCGGCAAGCCCAGGCGCGGGCTCTGTCTGACGAACGCATCGACATCACCCTTCCCGGCACCCGCCCGGCGAGAGGCAGCCTCCACCCGCTCACGCTGGTCATCGACGAGATCGTCGACATTTTTCGCGGCATGGGTTTCGAAATCGCGCGCGGCCCCGATATCGAAGACGACTACCACAACTTCGAGGCGCTCAATATTCCGAAGGATCATCCGGCGCGCGACATGCAGGATACTTTCTTTGTGTCCGATAGCCGCGTGCTAAGAACGCACACCTCTCCCGTGCAGATCCGCACCATGGAATGCCGCAAACCGCCGCTGCAGATTATCGTGCCCGGCGCGGTCTACCGTCACGACGACGACGCAACGCACTCGCCGATGTTTCACCAGGTCGAGGGGTTTATGGTCGACCGGGCGATTGCCTTTTCCGACCTCAAGGGCGTGCTGACGCACTTTCTGCGACAGATATTCGGGCGGCAGCTCGGCGTCAGGTTTCGCCCGAGTTTTTTCCCCTTCACCGAACCGAGCGCGGAAATCGACATCCAGTGCGTGATCTGCGGCGGTAGCGGTTCGAATAAGGCAGGTGATAGCTGCCGCGTATGCAAGGCGACCGGATGGCTGGAAATCCTCGGTGCCGGCATGATCGATCCCGCAGTCTTCAATTTCGTCAGTTACGATCCGGGGCAGGTCTCCGGCTTCGCCTTTGGCATGGGAGTAGAGCGTATCGCGATGCTCAAGTACGGCATTGACGATATTCGGCTCTTTTTTCAAAACGACCTGCGGTTTCTAAATCAGTTTCGTTAGAACAAAAATTTAGGGATGCCCGGAGCGGCTATCCAAAGTTTGCTGCTCCAAGACTCCATCACGCTTTTATGAAGTTCACGCTCAATTGGTTAAAGGAATCGGTCGAGGTCCGCTTGGCGCCACCCGAGCTCGCTAAAACACTGACCATGGCCGGCCTCGAAGCGGAATCCGTGACGGCCATTCGCGAGCCAGAGAGCGGCCAGGAAGACTGGTTGTTTGAGATAGGCGTGACGCCGAACCGCGGCGACTGTCTGGGCATTGCGGGCATAGCCCGTGAAGTGGCGGCGCTCACCGGCGCGAAGTTAAAGAAACTGGTTGTCAGCCCGGCTACGAAAGATTCCCGTATTCTCAAGCGCGTTTCCATAACCATCGAAGATGCCCACCTCTGCCCACGCTATTCGGCGCGCATTGTCGATGGGATAAAAATCGCGCCGTCGCCCGCCTGGTTGCGTCACCGGCTCGAGATCTGCGGCATCCGCGCGATCAATAATGTCGTCGACGTCACCAACTACGTGATGCTCGAGACCGGACAGCCACTCCATGCTTTCGACCTGGATCGACTGAAAACGCCTTCGATCGTCGTCAAAGCGGCCGGTGCGGCGACAAAATTTACCACCCTGGACGGCGTAGAAAGAGGACTCAGCGCGGATGACCTCTTGATTTGCTCCGGCACGGAACCGATTGCGCTCGCGGGATTGATGGGCGGCATGGACTCCGAGGTGAGATCGTCGACGGTTTCGGTGTTGCTGGAGAGCGCGCATTTCGCGCCGGCCTCAATCCGCCGGACGGCGAAAAGACTGACGCTGCATAGCGAAGCGTCGCATCGGTTTGAGCGCGGCGTCGACCCCGCAGGCACCATTGCGGCGTTGAATCGCGCCGTCCATTTGCTCGGCCAAGTCGCGGCCGGCCGGGCTGAGCCTGGCGTAGTGGACCGGTATCCCGGCAAAGTAAAGTCGCCAGCCATCGTCCTGCGCGAAGAACAGATCGAAAGACTTCTCGGGCTTACGATGGATCTTAAACAAGCAGCGAAACTTTTGCGTGCTTTGGGAATGACGACGCGTCCCAGGGCCCGGCGCTCACAGCTTACCGTAGTTCCTCCGACGAGCCGTCCTGACATAAGCCGCGAGGCCGACGTCATCGAGGAACTCGCCCGGCTGCACGGCTACGACCGTATTCCGACTACTCTGCCGCTGGTGAGAAGCTCCGGGGAGACCAGCGATCCGCACTTGATATGGGAGAGAAAACTTCGCCAATTGCTGGCGGGTGAAGGATTGAGCGAAGTGATCAATTTGCCGTTTGTGACTGAAGCGCTCAATAGCCGTTTTCCCGGTCTCTTTTTCGAAAATCGCGCCGCAGTCACCGTATTAAACCCATTGGCCAAAGAGAATGCCGAAATGCGCCACAGTTTAATACCGGGGCTGCTTGAGAACCTACGTTTGAATCTTGCCCAGAGCGCGCCGAGTTTTCATGCCTATCATCTGGGCAAGATATTCAGTTTAACAGCCGACGGAGATGTCGTGGAACGCGAGTCCCTCGCCGGACTCCTGCGCGGGCCGCGCGTGCGCTTTGGGCTGCGGGATCGTGAACGGAATTCTGTCGATTTCCTGCAGTGCAAGGGCTTGGTCGAAGCGATTCTCGAATTGTTCCACCTTCGGGATCAGGTGATTTGGACACCCGGTGTTTCCGACCTTCTGCACCCGGGTAAAGCGGCCAATTTACTGCGCGGCGAGACTTGTTTCGGATATCTCGGCGAGACACATCCAAATCTTGCCCAAGAGCTTGAGTTGCCTTCGTTTTTTCTCTTCGAACTTGACTTCGAGAAACTGCTTGAGTATGCTCCGCGGCGAATAACGATAAGCGCACTTCCACGTTTTCCAGCCGTCGAGCGGGACGTCGCTTTGGTGGTGGATCGCGCCTTTGCCGCGCAACAAGTGATCCAATGGATCAAGGATCTCGGCGAGGCATTGATCGAGGATGTTGAGGTTTTCGACCAGTACCTAGGCGCGCCTGTTCCTGAAGGCAAAAAAAGCTTGGCTTATAAAATATCCTATCGCGCCGAAGATAGAACTCTAACGGATGCGGAGATTAACGAGCTGCATCAGGGATTGGTTGAACGCCTTGGCAAGACCTTCGGCGCGGAACGGCGCGCCTGATGTTCGTCATTGCGCTCCTGGGAGAAGAGGTGAAACATGACAAAAGCTGAAATCATCACCCGAATTTATGAGAAAGTCGGGTTTTCGAAAAAGGACGCCACCGATGTCGTGGAGGCGACATTCGATATTATCAAAGGATGCCTGGAGCGCGGCGAGAAAGTCAAGATTTCCGGTTTTGGAAATTTTGTCGTCAATACCAAGCGGCCGCGCAAAGGCCGCAACCCGCAAACCGGCGATGAAATCATCATTGTCGGCCGCAAGGTGCTGACCTTTAAGGCAAGCCAGATCATGAAAAAGAGTCTCAACAGCATGTCCGCCAGCGGCAGCACGTCATCTCCAACCTCAACGGCATCTGAATAGGCGCGGGCAATGCCTACCCGATTGCCGGAAAAAATCTATTTCAAAATCGGCGAGGTCAGCGAAATTGTCGGCGTTGAGCCGTACGTCTTGCGTTATTGGGAAACCGAGTTCGAGCTCCTGAGACCGGCAAAGGCGCCGTCGAAACATCGCCTCTACAAGAAGCGCGATGTGGAACTATTGCTCGATATCAAGCGATTGCTCTACGCCGAAGGCTTCACCATCGAGGGAGCGCGCCGAAAGCTAAAAGAAACCAAAAAAGAGGACAAGGATCAGCTCAAGCTGCCGCTATCGGAGCAAAAGTACAAAAGCGCTTTGGTGAAATTGAAAAAAGATTTGGAATCTCTGCGAAGGCTCCTCTCTTAGACTTTCAACCCTTGCCGAATTCTCCTTGACGTGCGCGCGAGCTAGAATGTCAAGCTTAAATTGATTTAGCTTTGTCGCGGTGTTACATTCCGCGTACTTCCACTGCTTGTCGGGGCGTAGCGCAGCCTGGTAGCGCACACGCTTGGGGTGCGTGTGGTCACCGGTTCAAATCCGGTCGCCCCGACCATTTTCTTTACACTTTGCTCTTGTCCTCCCCGACCGATTGCTGAACGGCGACAACGCGTCATCGAATTTTTCCGTTTAGTCGCGATACGCGTCTGCGTGCTGAGCGCTGCTCTGCGCCGCAATTTTGTGCTTGCTCCATCAAAATTCTTGACATTGGAAAGCGTGAAGGCATAGAAGACCTAAAACGTGACTAGTGCAGCGACATACCAACCGGCTCGCGCCATGACAGTCGTTAACGGACAGGGTGAAAGGGGACTTGGGTGGAGCAAATGAAGGGACAGTCTGTTGAGCGCCTGATGGAGATCATTCTCCAAATGAAAATCAACCTTGCGCATATCAACGAAACGCTTGTGCAGCAAACTTTTGAAATCCGCGAGCAGCTCGGCCTGTTATTCGACGAAGAGAGAGAGTCGCTGGAACGTTGTCTGGGCACCATCGATGAGAAACTCCAGCATTGCTCGGCGTTGATCGTCGATTATCAGCGGCGCCACGCCGAACTTTCCGTGATGCGAGATAAGCTAGTGCAGCTCGGCGCCGAGCCGAGCGTTCTGCCGCCTTTGCTGCCAAGTGATACGGTTGAAAGCATCTTAACCTGGCGTTTACGCGAGCTCCGAGACGAAGGCAGGCTCTGAGCCAAGCCGATTGCCTGGTGGTGTACGCTAGCGCCGTTGCTCCCGCCCTGTGGAAAGCTTTGCTCGTTTAATGTTAAAATCTCTCGACGTCGTGCGCTGAATTTTCCTTACGGCAGTCGGTGGTGTAGGGTCCGGCGGATACGCAGAAATTACAGCGTGCATCGATATGAAGAGGGCGAGGCCTACAACTTACCGGGAATGCCAGATCAGTCAAACCGGGCTGACGAAAACATTCCAGGTCAAAAAATCTCATCTATTTGGACGACGCCTCACGGGCATCGATCGATGGTTCGTTCCTTCGCAGATCCAGTGAAGCTTCCCGAGTCTAGTCCCCCGGATTTTGCCTGGACCCGAGAGCGCATGGTTCAGGAGCAGATTGTCGCGCGCGGCATTGGCGACCTCCGGGTCATTGCCGCCCTGCGGAAGATTCCGAGGCACCTATTTGTCGATTCCGGCATCGTCAATCGCGCATACCACGACAGTGCCTTGCCCATCGGCGAAAAGCAGACGCTCTCGCAGCCGTACATGGCGGCGCACATGACAGCGGCGTTGCGACTGAACGGCGATGAAAAGATGCTGGAAATCGGCACGGGCTCGGGCTATCAAACCGCGCTTCTCGCCGAACTTTGTTTCAATGTATTTTCGGTGGAAAAGTTGCGTGTGCTTTCACACAAGGCGAGAAAGCTGTTGGACCATCTCGGCTATCAGAATATTGCCCTTCATGTCGGTGACGGCACCATAGGATGGTCCGAGCATGCGCCCTATGACGCCATTCTCGTCGCTGCCTCGGCACCTTCTCCGCCCAAGCCTCTCCTGGAACAGCTCGCGCCCGCCGGCCGCTTGGTTATTCCCGTCGGCGATGAACAGGCGCAATCGCTCCTTCGAGTGACCCGAACGCAGACAGGTTTTAAAAAAGAGCAGCTGGGCGAATGTAAGTTCGTTAAACTGCTCGGGAAATACGGTTGGCCGGACTGAGTTGGCAGACGTTTCGGCGTGTTTGGCTCTTTTCGCGGCGCTCGCGACGGCGCCGCAATGATCATTTCGAACTAAACGCAGAAGCAACAATTTGGCCGAGAAGCGCTCGTTACGGGGTTGCCTACGCATTGCTGGTTTCGCTGTCGATACTCGCTTGCGCCCCCAGGATTGGCACTCCCCCGGGGGAGGCGCGGCGTGGCCAGGGGATTTTTCACGTGGTGAGGCCCGGTGAAAACTTGTTTCGCATTGGTAAA
>CAMLCX010000017.1 GCA_946478635.1 uncultured Pseudomonadota bacterium | reverse complement strand
GATAAAATCTAAACAAGAGCTGAATGACGCGATGGCGTCGATGGACGGGCGGTCTAATGAAAGTTGGACCGCCCGTCTGTTTTTGAGTCGCTGCGGGTCATATTCCCAGCATTCCCCGCAGCTTGCTGCGGGGTCGTTCATTCTGACGATTATCCGCGCAGTAGTTTGCCGTAGCCTTCGATTGTCGCCCTTATGCCGAGGGCATTCATCGCCCACCAGAGGGATGCGGCCGTGCTCGCGACCACCGGCTTGCCGGTGTCGTCTTCGAGTTCCTGCACATAAGCGACGGAGCGCCAGCGTCCTTGGATAAGCAGACTGTCAGCCTCCGGGTGCTGCAGAAATAATTCCCGGGCAACTTTGTAGGACGCGTAATCCGGAAGCTTGACTTGATCGACTGGCTTGGCAACTTCCAGTCCTTTAATCGCCAGTACTTTCAATCCGCCGTCTTCATAATATTTTTTCACCGACTGATTGATCGTTTCTTTGTAGGCGGTGGCGATCACTGTGGTACGCACGTTCAAGTGCTTGAGGGCTTCGACGGTGGCGCTCATCGCGGTGCTGACCGGCAACCCGACCTGGCGCGACAACTTGGCAACCACCTCCTGTTCGGCGGCGTAGCCGCGTTGGGTGCCGAGCGTGATGCCGCCCATGAGGATCACGTCGCATTCCTCCGCGGCAAAAATGCCCAGTCCGGCGCCCAGGGCATCGATGGCTTTGTTAAACTCGGTCTCGGTGTGCGCCTGCACATTGAGTCCCGAGGCCACCATGGTGAAGCCTTTTGGCAGAATTAGGTCCCAGTCCGAAGGTGTTTCAAAAACCGACGGCGACAGATAGCCGATACGCGCCTTCCAACCTGACAAGTTATTTCTCCTTTTGCTTTAGTTAAGAAAAGGCCAAGGTCTCTTCGTGCGTTTCCTCTTATCTCAATGGTCAGTCCAAGAAAAGTCCCAGGAACTCACGGGAGCGGCGGAATGATAATCGACCGGTTTTAGCGCAGAGACTGGGGCAAGCGATCACGTGAGCTTCACGGTCAACGGATTGTAAGAGTAAAGCCAGCCGTTCCGGTTGGCTCCTTCGTCGCGCGCGGCAAACGCCTGGCGCAGTTTCTCCTGGTCGCGCATGTGAAAGAGCGTGCGGTTGGCATCCGATCCTGTGACGATGCGCGAAGTGCGGTCGATGCGGTTGCGCTCGTAGAGTTGAAGAGCATCGGCCACGACATCAGTCGATTGCAGCGCGCGCGTCAGGACGGCGGCGTCTTCGATCGCCATACAAGCGCCTTGAGCGAGGTAAGGCAAGGTGGCGTGAACCGCATCGCCGAGCAATGTCGCGCGCCGGGTGCTCCAAGTGGCGATCGGCGGCCGGTAGTAGAGCGACCAGCGATAGCAGGAGTCTTTATCGGCTTTATCGATAACCGTCTGAATGTTCTCGTGCCATCCCGCGAAATCCGCCTTAAGGCGCTCCCACGGAAATTTGGCGGTCCATGATTCCTCGGAGATCTCTTCGGTCTCGACCAGCCCGACGAAATTCAGCAAGGCTCCGCCGCGAAGATAATAGCAAACGACATGACTGCCGGGACCCATCCACACCGACATGACCTGACCCATGAAGTTTTCCTTCGGCAACTGATCGGTGGGGATGGTCAAGCGCCAGGCGGCATCGCCGGTGTAGGCGGCGTGGTCTGCGCCCGCGATCTGGGCGCGCACCCCGGATTTAACACCGTCCGCGCCGATCAAGAGGTCACCTACCGCCCTGGAACCATCGGCAAAATGCAGTACGACATCGGCGGCGGTTTCTGCGAAGCCCACGACTCGATGGTTCAGCCGCACGACGCTCTTATCGAATTCGCGCGCCTTGGCGGCGAGCACATCGTGGAGGTCGGCGCGGTGCAGTTGATTGTACGGCGCGCCGTTCAGCCTTTCATGCTCATCGGCAAGCGGAAACTGGCCGATGATCTCGCCTGTATCGTGGAGCCGAAAGACATATGCAGCGGGGCGGACCGACAGTTTGGCGATCGCCTTGCCGAGACCGAGGTCGTTAAGAACGTGCATCGCATTGGCGCTCAGCTGTATGCCGGCGCCGATCTCGCTCAGCTCCGGCGCCTGTTCATAGACCGCGACGTCATAGCCCGCCTTCATGAGACAGGAAGCCGCCGTCAGGCCGCCGATGCCAGCGCCGGCAATTAAAATCTTCTTGACCATGAAAGGGAACTTACCAGCGCAAGACACTTGCTCCGAGAGCTTCGAGGGAGCACCGATATGGTGCCTCCCCATTGTGTGACCGGGACACTAATTGACATCGCGGGAACGGGCTGTTTCAACATTGAGGGCATCGAGTTTTTCGGCGCTAGCAGCTCGGAGCAAGCGCGCATCCGCGGCGGCAAATGTGATCTCTTCGCCCAGAACAGAACTTAGATTTACCGCCGAAGCCAGGTGAACCGCGTCGTAACCTCGCAGGGGGTGACGCTGGATCAAATCACGGGCCAAAGACAGGATATTTTCCTGCAGCTCCACCCGAAGATAAGCTCGCCAGTCGCTTTCAAATTGACGGCCAGCGAGGGTGTATTCGGACCTGGACAGATGTCCCTCGCGGAGTTTTCGCGTCAAGCCGGCAAAGATTTCGGCGTAGGCGACGGTCGCGGTGGCGGCGGTTCTTTCTGTGCGCACCAGCGACTGGACCAGAGTCGATCCCTTTTCGTTGACAAATCGCTTGATGAGAGCGCTGGTGTCAAAGTAGATCACCGGCGATCTTCCGCGATAGTCTTTGAGATAGGCTTGCCGGAGATTTTCACTAAGCGGACGCGCTTCAGCGGCTTCTGGGTGGGAAGCGTAACAGCTCCTTGGGCGGCCAGCCTAGCCAGCTTTGCCTCCAGGCTGACAGCCTTATCGGCGCTGCGGATCGCCTGAATCAGGGCGATCGGCGTGCCCCGTTCCGTGACAATGACTTCTTCGCCTTGTTTGGTCCGGCGCAGGTATTGGGTCAGCCGGTTCTTAAGTTCCTTGACACCCACAGTGCTCATAAAGGGCCCTCTTTTCAAGTAGCCAGTGTAGCTACTTTGGCTGCGGTGTCAATGTGAACCCACGGCGGTGGGTATCGGCGCTTCGCGTCTCCACCCACCCTACGATTGCTGGTCGTCGGGTTACGCTCTGCTAACCCGACCTACGAAGATCTCGAACAGCGCGGCCGGCGCTGCGTGCCTCGACCAACCCTAGGATTCTGGCTCTGTCATTCCCGCATGCTCCAAGCGGGAATCCAGGCCCTCATGCTTAGGATCATTCTCTCGCCAAGCATGTGCTGAGCAACGTCGAAGGAACGCCGAGCGCGCCAAGTTTGGATCGTTTTTTCCTTTGCGGCCTTTGCGCCTTTGCGAGAGATCTTGCCGGTTTTGCTTGCGGCGTTGCCGCGCTGCGCCAGTCCGACCTACGAAGAGCGGCGTCTGACTCGCCACAATCCGAGCAGTCCCGCTGTGAGGAGCAGCAGGCTTCCCGGCTCGGGAATTGGAGCGCTGACGGCCTGCGGCACGCCGGTGGTCGGGCCGGTGAAGAGGCCGATGGTGAACGGCGGATCGCTGTCGAGTACGCGGCGATGATGTAGTTGCCGGCGGCGATGGAGCTGAAGTTGAGCATGCCGGCCGTAGACGAAGTCGGAGTTATGGGGTCGCTAGGCCACAGCGCATCGGACAAGTTCAGGCCCAGGGGTACGCTTATGGCTAGATCACCGCTGCCGATGATCGCGTTGCCGATAAAAGTGATCGCCCCGCCGGCGAAGAAAAATTTAAAGGCGTCCATCGGATCGACGGGGGCGCGAATTTGTGCCGGCGGCGATTTGTATAGTTTGTTTACGAAAATATTGTGGAAATGTTTTGTGCAAATATAGGTGCGAATCGCTTAAGAGTTGTAGCCTGGATGCAGCGAAGCGGAATCCAGGTGGGCGGTGCGGGGCGTGGAATAGTCCAGAGAGCGCGTGAATCAAGAACCCGGATTACGCTTTGCTCCATCCGGGCTACAGGAGCATGGTTGAGGGAATCGCCGTTTCATCCTCTGTGAACCTGCGTAAGTGTCCCGTACAGGGATGGTTGAAATCCCTCGCCTTGAGGCGAAGTGAAAGTTCGTCACGCCGGCCATTCGGCGTTTTTGGTGCCAGAACCGCCTGGATTCCGGCTTCCGCCGGAATGACGGAAACAAGAATCGACTTCCGGCCGATAAATTCACAACTCTTCGGCTTGGAGCCGAGGGTTGTTTAGTTCGGGCGGCTCTACCGGGAGATTCGCGCAGGGGGGACTTGCTCTCAATGTTCCCGCTTCGCTGGACAATAGGGCGTCTTCCGGTTTAAAAAAGAATCCATAATGCAGCGACGCTGCAATTTACGACGGGGAGGAAATTAGATGACGCAGGTGGTTGGCAGACCGACGCCGAGGGTCGAGGGTGAGCAGAAAGTTACCGGTAAGGCGCTTTACAGCGCGGATTTGAAATTGCCGGAAACATTGTGGGGCAGGTGTTTGCGGAGTCCTATTCCTTACGGGCGCATAAAACGCATCGACACCAGCAAAGCGCAGCATGTGCCGGGCGTCAAGGCGGTGATCACCGGCCAGGACGTTCCGGGGTTGCGGATCGGCCGATGCATTTACGATACGCCGGTGCTGGCAGATGGCGTCGTGCGCTTTATCGGCGAAAAGGTGGCGGCGGTGGCCGCGGAAACCAAATTGGCCGCAGAGCAAGCCCTCGAATTGATCGAAGTGGAGTATGAAGAGCTCGAACCGCTCCTCGACCCCGTGGGAGCGCTGAAAGCCGATTCACCCGTGCTGCACCCCGATTTGCTTTCCTACAAAGGCCTCCCGGTGCCTTTGGACCGCGCCAGCAACGTTTTCGCGTATTTAAAATGGGGCAAGGGAAATCTGGAAGAGGGCTTCAGGCAGGCGGATCTCACCGTCGAGAATACCTATACGACTCAAGTCACCCATCAATCCTATCTCGAGCCGCACGCCTGCGTGGTTAAAGCGGATGCGTCGGGTGGCGCGGAAGTCTGGTCGTGCAGCAAGACGCCCTTTGCCGTGCGCACTCAGTTGTCGAATTGCACCGGGGTCGCCAAAGAGAAATTGGTTTTCCATCCCATGCACATCGGTGGCGATTTCGGCGGCAAGGGCGGGTTCATGGACGTTCCGGTGGCCTATTTTCTGTCGAAGAAAAGCGGCCAGGCGGTCAAGATGATCATGGACTACACCGAGGAACTGACCGCGGGCAATCCGCGCCACGCCTCGATCATCAAGATCAAGACGGGGGTCAAAAAAGACGGCACGATCGTCGCGCACCATATTGATTTTCTTTTCGACAGCGGCGCCTATGCTTCGATGAAGCCGGCGGGCTACTTGATCGGTGCGTCCACCTGCGCCGGGCCGTACAAGATCGCCAACTGCTTGATCGAAGAGCGCATGGTTTACACCAATAAAATACCGTGCGGTCATATGCGCGCGCCGGGCGATCCGCAGGGCTTTTTTGCCAACGAGAGCCAGCTCGACATCGTCGCGCGCAAGCTCGGCATGGATCCCGCGGAATTCAAAAGGAAGAACATGCTGCGGGACGGCGACGAAACACCGATCGGCGGGCATATCTCTCATATCCGTGGCAAGGAAGCGCTGGAGAAAGCGATCCAGCTTGCCGGCTACAACAAACCCAAGCCGAAGAACGTCGGGCGCGGTTTGTCGTTCTCCGAGTGGAGCCCGAGCGGCGGCGAAGGCAATGTGTTTGTGACCATCGAAGAAGACGGCAGGGTCAAAGTGATTTCTCCCGTAGTCGACCAGGGCGCGGGCGTGCTGACGGTCATCGTCGAAGTGGTCGGCGAAGAATTGCAAGTTCCGGCAAACGAGATCGAATTGAAGCAGGCCGACAGCAGCATCGTACCCAGCGACGGTGGCGTCGGCGGCAGCCGCGCGACCAGGGTTTACGGCAACGCCTCGTTCGAAGCCGGCGTGAAAGCGCGCGAGGAGCTGTTTGCCTTCGCGGCGCAATCGCTCGAAGTCGATCCCAAAGAGTTGGAGCTCGACAACGGGATCATTTCGCACAAGAAATCGAAGCGCCAGATGACCTTTGCCGAGGTGGTGAAGTTCAAGGGCGCGCCGGTCTACGTGCGTGGCTACTACAAGAGCACGGAGAAATCGCATGACGCTTCGGTGTCGGCGCAAATCGCCGAAGTCCACGTCGATCCGGACACGGGACAGGTAACCTTGCGGAACATGATTTCGGCGCACACGACCGGCAAGGTGATCAATCCGCTGATGCATCAGGGGCAGATCGAGGGCGGTGTTATTTTTGGGCTGGGCTACGCGTTGACCGAAGAAGTGCTGTTCGACGGGGCCAAGATCACGACTTCGAATTTCGGCGAATTCAAGATTCCCAATATTATGGACATCCCGCCGCTGAAGACCGACGTCATGGAAAACGTGCCGGCGGGACCCGGGCCGTATAACAGCCTGGCCATCGGCGAAGTAGCCAATACGCCGACGGCGGCGGCCGTTGCCAATGCGGTGGCCGATGCCTGCGGCGTGCGCATTACCGATCTGCCGGTGACGTCGGAGAAGGTGTATAGGGCTCTTAAGAATCGGAATTCAGTCTAGCGTCTCGGGTCTGGAGTTTCGAGTATAACGCGAGACGCGGGACCCGAGACCTAGACAAAGAGCCAGGAGGTCATATGGAATCGTTGCGCTATTACGTCGCTCACAACGGCGGATTAAAGGTGATGCAGAACCGCGGCGGCTCGCTGGCGACGGTCGGGGAATTCTTCCAGGGCAAAACCCTCGAGCATCTGATCGGCTGCCGGCAAAGGCCGGAGATCGTCTTTGCCGCGGTCGCCTTTGACGGCGGTTATCGTTCCGAAGACGCGGGCAGGACCTGGACTAAAATCATGGAAGGCGATGTGCGCACGTTCACCGTCGATCCGCACGACGAGCGAGTCGTGTACATGGGCATCGGTCCGGTTCGGCTATTTCGCAGCGAAGATCGCGGCATAAAATGGGAGCCGCTGGACGGTATGCTCAACTTCGGCGACGACGTGAAAAAAAAATGGGGCGTGCCGCCTCGTCTGGTCGGCGTCGAATTTCCCCACGTGCGTCATATTTTTATCCATCCAGACGATCAAAACCTCATCTGGGTGCTGCTCGAACATGGCGGCAACCTCCTCAGCAGAGACCGCGGTAAAACCTGGGAAGACCGCAGCGCGGGCATCGACTACGTCGACATGCACTACATAGAAAATTTCCCGGGCAGCAAAGAGCGTTACTACGTATCATCCGCCCGCGGGTTTTATCGGAGCGACGACGCGGGCAAGCAATGGCGACGCGTCGAAAACGGCATGCCCTGGGCTTACACGGAGCTGCACAGCTATTCGCATGAGTGGCATTTTCTGCCGGGAGAAAAACCGCGCATGGTGCTCTGCGGCGGCAAGGGCTCGCCGGGGGTGTGGGTGCGCGAGAAAATGAATCCCAAGGGACACATCATGGTCAGCGATGACGGCGGCGACAACTGGCGCGTCGTTACCCAGGGTTTGGAGCGGGAAAATCCCTGGATGCCCTGGGTGTTGGTCCATCATCCGACTGATCCGAATGCGCTCTTCTGCGGCATGGGCGACGGCGCGCGCGGCTACGGCTTCGACGCGCGCATCGAAGGGAAAGGCGCGCTGTACAGTACGCGCGACCGCGGCGAATCGTGGGAGCCGGTGCTGCAGGACACGCCGTCAATTCTGACCGCATGGGTGGCGCCCAACTGAATTGACCCAGTGTTACGTTCTGGATGCCAATCCTCCTGGTTGGCTTCCAACTCACCCAACGCTCATCTGCACGCCGGCGTCCTTGTCTCAAGAAGTGGGCGCCGCGCTGGGCGCGCAAGCCGGCGAAGCGCGCTTGCGCGAAGTCGTACTCGGCGGCGGCTTCACCCGTTTCCGCCGCGCGGCGCAGACACCGTTCAATTTGATTCTCGAAGCGAAGCCGTGAGCTAAGCTCGAGCTCAGCTGTACTTTGTTTTCAGAGTAATCCCAGACTTCGCTCAAAACTCATCGTTGCTACATTCGCGCCGCAAGCGTTGGATTTCATTTACATCATCGGAGAAAGCCGGCGAATCGCTTGACTCTCGTTAGGATTTAAAATTAAGTGCTTTAACTCGATCTTATTGCCGCTAATTTTTAATTCAACACCTGGAGGATGAGCATTAGTGGATCAACTAAAACACTCTTGGCCTGGCCTGGGCATGAAGTGTCCTTTTTGTTCACATTCGAAGTGCCGTGCGTGTGTCGATGTGTCCGTCAATATTCTCGCTTGCTGTCATTGCAGAACGAGAGCGATCCGCCGACTCGCATACCTGGAGGAATCCCATAGACCAGAGGAACCAGGCCGTGCAGAAGAGCCTCACTTCATCCGCCCACGGGAGTGAGATTTTACCCCAATGATGAAGCAACGCCCGACTGCGAGCTTTCTAAAGTGCTCCAGTAGGTTTCCGGACGCGTCTTTCTGGAATCCAATCGGATAAAGTCTCAGATCGGCTCCAGGTTTATTCGGCAAGCCTGGAGCCGGCTCGGATTTCAAATCCGCAAGTTGTAAAAACGCCTGGCGTTTTCACCGAGCAGGTCGGCTTTCTCCGCGCTGGTCAGACCTTCGGATCCTTTGATTGTTTGAACGCGGTTCCAATCCATGTCGCTGTGCGGGTAATCGCTGGCGTACATAAACCCCTTGCTGCCGAGCTGATCGAGGATGGATCGTAGGTTTTCATCGCCTTCAAAACCGCTTAGGATTCTGCCTGCCAGAATATCTTCACCGGGTTCGTGCACGGTGGCAGGCAACTCGTAGGGATCTCGTCCCCAATCGCTTTCTTTGCGCCCGGCGCGCGGCTCGAGCACGTGCTCGATATGTTTTCCCACCCACCAATTCCAGTAGGGTAGCCAGCTGGCGCCGATTTCAAGGAAAGCGCAGCGCAATCGCGGCAGTTTCTTTAACAATCCCGAGCGGACCATGGACATCATTGCGACCATCATCGAAAACGGCATCGCGGTCACATGCGTCGAAAAAAAATCCGTGAAGCAGTCCGCCCAGGGCGTGTAGTGCATGCCGGTGACGGCGTGAAATCCGATGGGCGCGTCGATCTCGTTCAAAGTCTCGAAGAAAGGAATGAATTCGTTGGCATGCAGCGGCGTGTTTCCGACCATGCCAGGAATGACGACACCGTTAAGCCCGAGTTTTTGCACGGCCCGCCTGGCCTCTTCGGCCGCGGCACGCGGGTCTTGAATCGGCACCAGGGCGACGCCGCCCAACCGCTTGGGCGCTTTGGCGCATTGCTCGGCGATATAGTTGTTGTAAGCGCGGCACACGGCTGCGGCCAGCTCTTTGTTTTCGAGATCGAACACCCAAACCAGCGCGGTCGGATAAACAATCTGAAAGTCGATTTCCATTCGATCCATATCCTGCAGTCGGCCCTCGATATCATCGAGAGAATTATCTTTGGCTTTCATCTGCGCATGACGCGGCGTCTGATAGCGAAATCCTCCTCCGCCGACACCCTTGGTGAACGGCAGCCGAGGCACGAGGCTTCCCTCGACCAACCAGCGCCCGGTGTCTCGGGGTTCGTCGCGCAGATCGACGATGCGCGGGCGCAGGGAGAAGAATTCCTTCTCCATATATCGCTCGAAAAGGTCGAAAGGTTCGTGCAGGTGTCCGTCGGAATCGATGACTTGCATTGAAATTCCCCTCCTTGCCTATCACTCCAGCCCTTAGCCGATGGCCGAGACTTTTTCAACAAAGATGAGATTGCGCGTCAATCTGGTCCTTGAAGCCAAACCCGAACTGCACTAGTTTGCGGCGGTTGTCCTGTAGAGTCCCGATGTAGGGCCGAAGCTCTAGCGTGGCCCGGGAAACATTAACCGCCATGAAACGGTGCGCTCTGATAATAAGCAGCGCTGGCGAGGTTGGTGTCGCCCTGAGATTACGGCGCGTGGTTGGTAGGAGAATGAGTGGCGATAAGGGTCATAGAGAAAGGAAAAAAGGTAGACCTCTTTTTGGATTGGAAAAGAGGTCGGGTTTTAGATATTCCGGCGGGGTTCGGCCGAGAGGCCGCGCACTTGGACGAGCTGGGCTTTGAGACCGTTCTCTTCGATCTTTTCCCGAGACCTTCCGAGAAAATTCAACAGGCTTGGGTCAGAGGCGACGCAACCAAAATTATTCCTTTTGCCAACGACCGGTTTGATTATGTTTTGACTCGGGAAGGCATCGAACACTTCGAGGATCAAGCGCTGTTTTTGAAAGAGTGCGCCCGGGTCTTGAAACCGAGGGGCACTCTGGTATTGACCACGCCGAACATAACGAATGTTCGGTCGCGCGTGAGTTACTTGTTGACTTGTCAAAGAACTCCGCGGCGCGGCTTGATCAACGAGATTCAAACGCGGCGAGTGGGTAAAGCCACCGGATGGTCCTACCATGGCCATGCCTTCCTCATCGATTATTTCAGGCTCCGTTATCTCCTGCGCTTCGCCGGTTTTGATAGGATTCAGGTCTTCACGGATCGCTACAGCCCCACTTCGATAGCCATGGCATGGCTTATTCCTGCGATGTTCATCGCATCAAGAATCTCGGTAAATATTTCCCTCAAAAAGTTTCAGCGAAAATACAAAGACGGCGCCGGCGAACGGCTTTTCGACGAAATTATGTCGCACGTTTTTTCAAAGGCACTCCTGTTCGGAAAACGGATGATTGTTGTGGCGCAAAAGTCCTAGCCAGGATTATTCGCAGCAAACCGGCGATCGAGGCATAACCCTTCCAGAGCGAAGGCAAAGCAGTTGTGCCTTGAAGCGGCCAATGGACGAACTGCTTTCGCCATTAGTCATGAAAAGGTCAAACACTTTGCCCAGCGATGATCGATACGAAAAATCATTTGCGCCGATGCCTTCGCCCCTCCAGGGTTACGCCTCGACCGACACGGTGTCATCGGTTTTCCTCGTAGCGTGAATAATCCGGGCTAGCCTAGAACAATCGCAAACGAGTCAGCTCGCCGTGCGCGCTCAGCCGGCAAAACCGTATAATCGCGCGCAGTTGTCCCACAAATATTTCCGCTTGGTCTGCTCGCTGAAGGGCAGGGTGAGAAAGGTCTCCACCGCGCGGGGATATTTGACGTCGAGATGCGGGTAATCGGTCGAAAAGACGATGTTGTCTTCCAAGCCGAAATCCGGAAGATTCTTCGCCACCACTTCATCGCACTCCACCGATCCCCAACATTGGCGCTGAAAGTATTCGAGCGGCGCGAGCTTCATCTCCGGATGCTCGGCGCCGCCGGTCAATTCGGCGTATTCGCCCATGCGCCAGAGCAGCCAGGGGATCCACGCGCAGTTGCCTTCGAGAAAGGCGATCTTTAGCTTGGGAAAGCGCTCCAGCACGCCGCCGTAGATCATGTCGGCGCAGGCGAACATATTCGCCAGCGGAAACGACAGCGTGTTGAACATGGTGAAACTCGGGATGAAGTCCGACAAGGCGGGTTGCGGCAGATAGACGCGGCCGGCTTCGTGGAAGCCGACGGGAATACCGAGCTTCTGGCACTCTTCCCAGAGCGGATTGTAATAGGGATCGCTCCACATGCGGCCGTTGACGTGATTGGGCCGCATGAGCACGCTGCGAAAGCCGAGGGCCCTGACGACGCGGCGCGTCTCTTCGACCGCCGATGAAACATCGTGCGGCGCGACAATGCCGGCGCCGTACATGCGGGTCGGCGCAATTTTGCAGAAATCGTAGAGCCAGTCGTTGTAAGCCCTGGCGATGGCCGCGGCCAATTCCGGATCGAGGCCGTCGACGGCGAGCACGAACAGGCCGCGGCTCGGATAGAGGATCGCCACGTCGAGGCCTTCTTTGTCCATGGCGCCAAGCTGCGCGACGTTGTCGAAATCGAGCGCTTCTTCTTCGGGGTATTTTTCCTCGAGGATGCGTTGGCGAATCGGCCCGAGGGCGGGATTCGGCCTGGGCGTCGGCCGCGGCATAATTTTGCCGTCGACTTGAACGCCAAGGTCGCGCTTGTGGCGATTGAGGCCGACCGGCGCGCGATCGGCGAACTTCCTGTCGATATATTTTTGCCACAGATCGCAGGGCTCCATGACGTGCATGTCCGAATCCATCGCTCTGAACCCGTTTTTCATTTTGATCTCCTCGAATTGTTCCTCGCATAACAAAATCCGCGACCCGGCGTCAAATTAGCTGAGGTGCCCGGAGGTGCGGAGGGCAGACACGACGGTCTGCCCCTACAAAAACTTTCGTTGATTCATATTTACTTGCCCCAGACTCCCGCGGCGACTTCTTGCACCAATTCCAGCTTGCGCCCTTGATCGTCTTCGGTAACTTGGCCGCTATTTCCACAATTGCGCGAAAAAGCCGGATTTCTTGATCTCGTCGATATAGCTGTTGTCGTAGTAAGCGCTGATCGGCGTGCTGCCCGCGAGTTTGGCATCGACAATATTGAATTGCGCCGACTGTTGCACGATCGGTTGAATGGACGCCGCGGTGACGGTGGGATCTTTGACGAAAATATCCAGAGTGAACTTGTAAGTTTGATCCAGAATCTCCGGATCGGTCTGGCGGGTGTATTTTGCCAGCACGGCTTTGGCGTGTTTCTCATTGACGAAAATTTGTTTGGTTCCTTCCATGGTGGCTTTGATCATGCCGATGACCACGTCGCGGTTCCTGGCGGCAAAGGATTTTCGCGCCACCAGGCCTTGAATCAAGAATTCGACCCCGGCTTTCTTGAATTCCTTGGGGCCGACAAGCTCCCGGTAGCCGTCCTTCATCAGCCGAAAGGTAAACGGTGCGGAGGTGATGATGCCGTCCACCAATCCTTGCGACAGGCTGGTGATGGCCTGTGTCGTGGAGCCTGTTTGCACGATGTTGATACCCTGAACATTGTGCAACTTGACGATCGCCTGCAACGTGTAATGAGGAATCGCTCCCAAACGACTGATGCCGACTCTTTTGCCGGTCAAATCCGCCGGCGTCCTGATCTCCGGTTTTACGATCAGGGACTGAATGGCATAAGGAACGGTTGTTGCAACCTGGACGACGTCTCCGCCTTGAAGAATGTTGGTCACCAACGGAGGCCCGCCGCCCGCGCCGACGCCGGCCTGACCGCCGAGCATCGCCTGGATGATGACCGGCGATGCGCCGACGTAGATCATGTCCACATCCAGGCCGTATTTTTCATAAAAGCGCGATTCCTTGGCGATCCACCAGGGCAGGCTGGCGGCGCTGATCGGCGTGAAGGGGAAGGAAACTTTAATCGCGGCCAGTGCCGTGGAGCACAATAGGCTGATAAGAAAAAGCGCGCTGGCCAAAACTGAAGTGAGTCTATGCATCATGAATCATTTCCTCATTAGGCCCGCTTCTTTAGACGGCGCCGCGCACTTTGTCGATGATTGAATCCGCGTTATCCGGCATATCATCGCCGCGCCAGGCGACGTGGCCATCGGGCCGAACCAGAACGAAACTGCGCTGGTAATTTTGGCGCACGCCGGGTTCCTCAATCGCAATTGTTTCCATCGGCATGCGGAGATGATTCGCGGCCCGAGTGAGCGGGTTGCTGGCCGCTTCGTTGCCCGACATGTTCAACAGCGTAAAGCCCTTGCCGAAAAGATCGAGGGTCGAACGGCCGTCTTTCAGCCAAACGTGGGGCGCGCGCACACCGGGCCAGGACGATGCGACGTATAAACCGTGATCGAGCGGCGGCGCCGGCGTGCCGTCCGGGACGCAGATCGGCGAGTTTTCATAGCGGTAGCCGAGCTCGATGCCGGCCGAGTCGTACTGAAATTCTTTGGCGCGCGTGCGCAGGATCGCCGCGCGCGCTTTTTCCCGGAGCTGTCTGCCCTCGTCGCTGTCTTCCTCTATCTTCGGCGAAAAGGGCGTTTGGTTGTCGAAGCTGGCGCGCATTTCCGCGGCCTCGTTGACGTTGATCATGGCGATTGGCTTGCGTTCGGCGGTGTAACTATCGAGAAGGCGCGGGCCGCCCCAGCCTTGCAGAACCGCGGCGAGCTTCCAGCCGATATCGACGGCGTCGCCGACGCCCGTGTTCATGCCGAAGCCGCCGGCCGGCCAATTGAGATGGGCCGCGTCTCCCGCGAGGAAGACACGGCCTTCCTGATAACGATCCGCGACCACGCAGTGGCCGGTCCAGGGGCGGACGGCGAGCAGTTCAAAAGGTATATTCCCGCCCAGCGCATAACGAATCTTTTGCGGCGCGTCGAGAGTCTCCAGTTGTTCTTCGTTGACGTTGCGCACATTCAAGCGCCACAGCACTTTGCCATCGACCGCGGCGATGGCGCCGTTGATCTCCGAATTGATGATCTGGTACTGAACCGCCGGACCGTGCCTGGTGTGTTCGAGCAGCGGCGAGCGGAATAGCACGGCGACGTTCATGCCCTGGGAAAATACGCCTTGATATTTTATGTCCAGAGCGCGCCGAATATTGCTCCGGCCGCCGTCGCAGCCAACCAGATAGTCCGCTTCGATGATTTCCTTCCGTCCGGTTCTCTTATCGAGGATTTCCGCATTGACGGATTGGCCGGATTGTTCAAACGACTCGAAGGATGTTTCGTAGCGGATCTGAACCTGCGGCAACGATTTGGCGTGAGCGTGCAGCACCGGATCGAAGTAGGGCTTGGAAATCCACAGGCGGCCTTCGGGGCTGTAGGGCGAGCGCGCCGCGGGATCGCCATTCGGCGCATGATCGAAGCGCGCGATTTCGTAGCCGGTCATGCGCGTCACGAAAAGATAGTTCCGCGGATAGTCGGTCGGGTAGCCCGACTCGTAGCGCATCCGGTCGGCGATGCCCCAGCGGCGCAAGTGCTCGCAGGTGCGCGTGTTGGCCAGATTCGTCGTCGGGAATTCGACGCTGCCGTCGCTCTGCTCTATGACGAGGGAGTGTATGGCGCGATAGGCAAGCTCGATGGCCAACGACAATCCAACCGGCCCCGCGCCGGCGATGAGAACGGGAACATGCTTTGTTGCCGCAGATTTACTCATGGATTTATCGCGAGGATCGTCCTCCAGCGTGTCTAGTACCCTCGCTCACAAAGTGGAGAGGGCAGGGGTGAGGGTTCCTGATTCGGAGCCCACCCTCACTATTATCTCTCCCTCCATTGGAGGGCGGGGAAATAGAAATTACGAGATCGAAGGGCAACTAATCACGCGGCGACCGAAGCTGTCAACTTGGCTGGCCATCTGCTTGACCGCCAATCAGCGTTGGCATATTGAGTGCGTACCTGCCATGAAACTTCAGCCGATCATCCTGTTAGCTGCAGCTCTTCAACTTTATTTTTCTCTCGGGGCGCAGTCCCAGCCCCTGCCGAAGATCCGCATCGGCTACCCGTCCATCAGCTCGCGCCAGGCTCAACTCTGGATAGCCAAAGATGAAGGGCTCTTTCGCAAGTACGGCCTCGACGTCGAATTGATTTTTCTGCGCGGCGGCCAAGTGGCGATCCAAGCGCTCACCGGCGGCGATCCGCCGCTCGTGACCGTCGGCAACGTCATCATCGCCAATCTACAAGGTCATGACGTCGTGCTCGTCGGCTCGGTGGAAAATTCCTACGATCAGGTGGTATTCGCCCGCCCGGGAACGGCGACGCGCCTCGAACAGCTCAAGGGCAAGCGCTTCGGCATCAGCGGCTTCGGATCGGCGACGCACAACGCGGCCGTCATTCTGTTTAAGAAATTCAACCTGGAACCGAACAAGGATGTGACGTTCGTTCCGACCGGCACGGGGCCGGAACGGCTGGCCGCCATGGGCGCTGCAAGGATCGACGCGACGTTTTTCAATCCGTCGGAAGTGCCGCAAGCATTGAAAGCGGGTCTGGTGGAAGTGATTCAGATGGCGGATATCGGCTTTGAAGTCCAGGGGAGCGGTTTGGCAACGTCGCGAAGCTACATCAAGGCCAATCGCGAAACCGTCAAAGGGGCGCTTAAAGCCTATATCGAGGGTATTTATTATGTCTTCGCCAATAAAGCGGCGACTTTGAAGAGTCTTTCTCGTTATATGCGGACGAACGATCAGGAAGTGCTCGACTATTCGTATCAGCACTATCTCAAGCGCACGCCAAAAAAGCCCTATCCGACGATGAAAGGCATTCAAAATCTCATCGACATGTCCGGGCCGCAGATCCCGCAGGCGAAAAGCGCCAAGCCGGAGCAATTCGTCGACCTGACGTTTTTGCAGGAGCTGGAGGCTGAGAAATTTTTCGACGAAATGGCGCGGCGTTACAAATGACGGTGAAATAAAAAAAGCGAAGAGGTGCAGCGATGATCATCGACACTCACTTTCATGCCTTTCCAGGCAAATTCTTGGATCTCGTGCCGGAGGCGCAGAATGACGTGCGGGGCGTCGGCTTTCATGCCTTCGATCACCGCGAATATCTCAACACGATGGACAAGTACGGCATCGACATCGGCGTGTTGTCGAACACCGGCGGACGGATCGAAAAGGGCGGAAACCGCGTTCGGGCTCTGGAACTCTGCCGGATCTTGAACGACTCCTTCGCCGACGCGCATGCCAAGCACCCGACACGCTTTATGGCGTTCGCTCGTCTGCCCATGGTCGACATGGACGATTGCGTGCGCGAGCTCGAACGCTGCTACAAAGACCTCAAGATGCACGGCGTGATGATGCCGACCAATGTCGACGGGAAATATATCGACGAGCCCGAGTTCAAACCTTTCTGGGATGCCCTCGCCGCCGGCGACAAGCCGCTCTTCCTCCATCCATGCAACGCGCCGTGCCAATCGAACTGGAACAAGTATTCGCTGCACCAGAAAATTCTTTGGCCGACCGACAGCACTTTGGCGATTTCGCGCATCGTTTACGCCGGCATCTTCGATCGCTACCCCAAACTCAAGATGATCGCCTCGCACCTGGGCGGCATGATTCTGCTTTACCTGGATCGGCTCAATTGGCGCGAAGGGAGTCCTGCCTGCAAGGACGAACCGGAAAGCTACTTCAAGAAACTCTACTACGACACGGCGGGGCCGATCCGCGCGGCGTTTATCAAGCTGGTTTACGACACCGTCGGCGCCGAGCAGATTCTCTTCGGCGCCGATTACCCGCACGGCCGCGAGGGGCAGGACGATCAATTTTATCCAATGACTTTAAAAGAGATGGAAGCGCTGGACATCCCCGAAAGCGATAAAGAAAAGATTTATTCGCTCAACGCAAAGAAGTTGCTGGGTATTTGAAAAAGAGTTCAAACCGTTCAAATCGTTCAAGCCGTTTAGATCAGACTCGGAGGTTCGGTTGCTGATCTGATGTTGATGATGTTCGCTCCTTCCGTTCTTGAGCGGGAATCCATGTGCAATAATCGATTTTTTAGCAGTTAAGTTTCCCGGAGGTTAGATGGCTATTTTGCGGAGTAGCGTCGTGCCGAAGAATTTCGGGGCGGCTTTTGAATTAAAGAAGGGGCAGCGCTTACGGATCGCGGGAAAGAGCATTGTCGATTTTGTCGCCTTTAATCTGCACGATCTAACTGAACGGTTCGATCAGGCGCGGACCAAGACCAATCAGGTCAAGATCTTCATCAGTACGGGCGATATTCTTTACTCGAAGCGAAATAATCCGATGATGGTGATCGTCGAAGACACTTTCAAAGAAGGACGGCACGATTTGCAGAAGGGGATGTGCAGCCGCAAACGCTTTGAGATGGTGGCGCGGGGGCAGTCGATGCGCGTATTTGCCGAAGGAGTGGACATCAATCCGAAGAAGGCGGAAGACATTCCCGACCACGGCTGCTGGGAGAATTTGAGCAACGCCGTGAAGCCGTGGGGGATCTTGCCCGACGACGTGCCCAGCCCCTTCAATATATTTCAATGCATGCGAATCGATCCGGAGACGGGAGTCATGTACGACACCCTGATTCGCCCTAAAGACGAAGCGCACGTGGATTTTCGCGCTGAAATGGACCTGCTTGTGGCCGCAAGCGCCTGTCCGGAGTCGGGCAGGGGACAGGCGATCCGCGTGGAGATCTACGAAGATTGAGAACTAAGACCGGGAATTGACCACAAAGTGATTCATGATCTTACGCACGCCCGCAGAGAATGAAAACAGAGGGATTTTCTTGGACACGGTGCTCTCAGTCCAGTCGTCATTCCCGCGCACGCGGGAATCCAGGTTTGATCTTCGTGAATTGGCCTGGATACCCGCTGGAGTTTATCCTGAGCGCGGCCGAAGGGCGGGTATGACGGTCCCAAGTGGCCCGTTCGTTCTTCTCGGCGCACAGAATTTTCAAAGGAGAACGTAAGAGGCGAAAAATGCAGGGGCGGGTTTGAAACCCGCCCCTGCGGCGATCACAGCATCCACAGGCGGTTCGCCATCACGCCGATACTTGAAAGGTCAGCAACTGTCTCGCTGCTTTGTGATACTCCTCGGCGCAGGCCCGTTCTGATTTCTCCTTCGGCGGGGCGACGATTCGAGCGCGCGCGGAGAAAATTACCGGGCTGATGTCGAAGGGGTATGGATCCATGGCCACGGCGCCGGCGCCATTGGGTCGGATCGTCAGCCTCACGGTCTCGTCACTGTCATAGGAAATTCGCACCGGGGCGATGGCGTATTGCTTGAATTCCGTTTCGGAGGCGTAACCATCGCAACAAAAATACAGCGAGAGCAAGTCGAATATTTGCAGGACCATGTAATTGTAGGAGAGCTCGTTGATAAATCCGGGGTCTTTGGAGGCGAAGGATTTTTTGAGCTCTTCCTGTTTTGCTTCCATTTCCTTTTTCGCGTTTTGCACGGCCTGGCTTCTTTCGCGGAGTCTTCCCGCCGGCTCGGTAAAAATATTGTAGCGATTATGCCAAAGACCGGTACGGTGCATGGAGACCAGCAAGCCGGCGTACGGGTCTTGCGAGCCAAGCCACTCGACATTCTTCGCGTAGGCCTTGAGCTCAATTTCTTCGAACGACGGGATGTCTTCGCGATGGGCGTAAGGACGCCCCTTTTCGACGTTCATCGGCGGGTTGCCTTCCCATTCGCGATAACCGCTGTCGTGATAGGTCGTCGCGAAGACCATGGTTTTGTAGGGGCGTAATTTGGAAAAACGCTGGTTTCCCCAGTGCGCCGCAAACTGCGCCGCAAGCTCGGCATGATCCTCTTGTAGACTCACATAGGCGCGCCCGTCTTTCAGTTCTCGTACGACCATATTGCCTCCTTGTTTTTCAATTGATGGTGGGGATTTCCTCAATTCCAAGTTCAGCAGCCAAATCTGTAAGATCCGACCACGTTTCGGGATCGATTTCCACTCCGTTCTCGCGCTGCAGCGTTTCCTTTCTCCGGCCGGATTCTCCCGGCAAAAGAATTTCGCTGACGCCCGGCGCGCGTTGAGTCGATTTGATAAAAGCGATCAACTCATCGACCTTGTCGTAAAAGCTATTTAACTCCTGAAACTCCTCGATGGCAAAAGCCTGGAGAAACAGCCCGTTGACGCCGTGGCCGCCCTTTGTCCACCAATGTTTGCCGAGTCCATTGCCTGAGAGTAAACCGCCGAGGATTTCGGTGACAAGAGCCACGCCTGAACCTTTGTAGCCGCCGAAGGGCAGGAACACGCCGCGCGGCGGACCGCGAAACGCATTGAAGTCATTGGTCGGCTGGCCGTTTCCGTCCATGATCACGCCGTCGGGAATCGCTTCCTTTTTCGCGACCCGCCGCTGGATCTCACCCATGCTCATCGAAGCCGTGGCGAAATCGAGGATGATCGGCTGCCCGCTTCGAGTGGGAATGCCGAAGGCCATGGGGTTAGTACCGGTGATCGGTTTCATGCCGCCGTAAAGGGTTGTCGTCGCCGAGCCGACGCTGGCCGCGCCCATGCCGATCAACCCCTGCTCGGTCGCCATCTCCATGTAATCCGCCAGCCGTCCGCTGTGTCCCGCGCGCCGGACAGTGACAATGCCAACACCGTGCTCTTTGGCTTTCTTGATCGCGAGAATCATTGCCATGCGCGCGGCAACCTGGCCGACGTAGTGTTTGCCGTCGATCACGGCGGTAATCTTTCCCTCGCGTTCGATTTGCGGCCTGGATTTAAGATCGTAAATTTTTTTCTCGATAAACTCCAAATATTGTATTACCCGCGATACGCCATGACCGGCATAGCCGCGCGATTCGCCTTTGACGAGCAGGTCGGCGACCAGCTCCGCATCGTCACGCGGTATGCCGCCGCCGCAAAGCAATTGAGCGCAGAAATCGCGCAATTTAACGTAATCTACTCGCGGCACTGAGAACCTTTCAATTATTTCTTTTGAGCCGGAAAATAGCGCTCGAGCCAGTCAGCAACGATGCGAATCAAGCGCGGGTTTTCCTCGTTGAACGTGAAATGATCGACGTCCGCAAGCAGGTGCAGCTCGGCCGGCTGTCTGGCGCGCTTGAACATTTCGATGGATTCGTGGGTCGGCGTGACGGAATCGTTCGCGCTGTGCAACAACAGCACCGGTCGCGGTGAAATATTGCCGATCTGGTCGTCGGCGCGGAAGTCGTTCATGCTCTGCGCCGTTTCGGCGGGAAATTGCATGATCGAGCCGCTGCTCATGCGATTGCGCAATTTTTCCGGGATCGGCACGATGTCGTAGCGCGGCACCATGAGCGACTTTCCCGTGCGCTCGCGGTGGCGTTTGCCTTCTTCGAGCATGTTGGTGAATTTCGCCCAGGCTTCCGGTGTCGGATGCTGGCCGCGAAATTTGCGCTCGCCGTCGCCCCAGCCGCCGCAGGAAATCACCGCCGCAACCCGCTGGTCCGCGCCGCCGGTGAAAACCGAGACCGCCGCACCGAAGCTGCTGCCGACGAGCGCGATGCGCTGCGGGTCCACCTCCGGGCGCGCCGCCATGTACGAGATGGCGTTGCGCGTATCGGCGACCTGATCGAGACAGATGATCCGGCCGTGCTCGCCTTCGCTCTCGCCGCAGCCGCGAAAGTCGATACGTAACGTCACATAGCCCCATTGGGTAAATTGCTTGGCGACGACCGCCTGGCCCTGGCCGTCCTTGTTGCCGCCAAAACCATGCAGAACGATGAACGCCGGTCTGCGCTCGCCCGGTTTGTAGTCCGCCGGGATGTCGACGAGACCCGCGATCTTGAGGCCGTCGGACTCAAAAGAGATCTTTTCTGACATGGACTTTGCCTCCGAGTTTTCGTTACACGAAGTCTTCTCCGGGCTCTCTATCACGGTGGTCCCGACAATTGAAGCGGGATAATACCAAGCCCTTTACCCGAACTCCAAGAAATCCTGCCGTGAATCCAGACCGATGTGTCACCCGGCCCGCACGCCGCATCAACGGGAATCGATTGAGTAGAGCGATGGGCGTTTGAACCTTTTTATTAAGGCGCGACACTCACCGGACGGGATACCAACGAACACTGTTACGAAGGAGCGTTTATGAGCAAAAAACATAAGAGAATTTTCAAACGGAGCGTGACGGCGTTGACGCTACTGCTCGTCATCGGTTCCTCCCGGGCCGCGCTCGCCGCCAGCGCCGTGGCATTCGATCGTGAGACCTCAACTTACGCATATGTCCATAGCGCGCAAAGCGAGGCCGAGGCTAGAGGTCGTGCTCTAGACGGCTGTCGCAATCGCAACGGGCGGAATTGTCAGGTGATCGCTTCGTGTAGCGGCGGCGGTTATGGCGCCATCGCCATGCGCCGGCTACCCGGGAGACCCATCGAAGCCATTGGGGTAGCGTGCGGCGTGCCAGATGGCGAACAAGCCCTGCAACTCGCCGCACAGGAGTGCAACAAGTTCGCGATGTCAAATCGATGCGGGCGACCGACAGTGGGCTGGCACGACGCCGTAAGATAAACGCGAATTGCATTGCTCAAGGATGGCTTAAAATCGGAGGTGTGAGATGAAAGTATCACTAAAACAGCGCGCCGCTTTCTGCATCCTCGCAATGCTGTTGGGATATACGCAAGCGTTTGCGCAGGTGGCGCCGCCAGCCGGCGCCGACAATCCGTTGGCCAAGGTTTTGATCGAAGCTGAGGACATGCGAATTCGTTTGGCGAACATCCAGGTCCTCAGCCGATACTGCAAACCGCCCTATGAGCCGAATAAGTCTGAAGCTCAGTTCGAGTTGGATAGGGAGGCGCTGGTGCTCAAGAATCTGCTGCAGGATTTTGTCCGGGCGGAACATGCTTTCACCACGGCCGGGACCACGCGGCTGGGAATGGCGTTCTTGGCATCTTTCCCGGTCATCAACGGAATGACCCCCGCGGCCGCTGGTTACTGGCCCGCCGCCCGCGCCATACTGACCCAGGTTCAAAATCTGCTGGCCAAAAAGCAGCAGCAACTTAAGGATGCGCCGGAGCGCGACTGCGCGCCTCGGGAAGCAAAGCAGCCGCCGCCGAAGGATCCCGAGCCGCCGTCCGATCCTCTGGCAGGCCTCACGCGGCCGACGCCGCGGGACATCACGCTGCCGCAAATTCCTGCCTATTTTTGTTCAAAAGATGAGCGGACACGCTTTTACTTGGACAACTTCGCATCCGAATGGTTGGAAGCAGCCGAGAACGTCGAAGATGCGGCCCATTATCGGGCGCAGGTGTCGAGCCGGGGTGCCGCGCACTTTAACAATGGCGGCGACCCCGCCGAGCAAAGACGCCTCGATGCAGAGGAGCGCTGGGCGGACAAGAACATGACAGAGCATGTGCGCATGCGCGACCGAGTGGACGCCGTCCGCGACATGATTCTGCACACGCCGATCATCGATTGTTCTCTGATTTCAAAGAATACTTCATCGGATAGCGACTTACTCAATTTCCGCGCCGAACGCATCAAGAATGACATCAAGAGCATCGACTCACGCATCAAGGAGATCGATCGCACGATTGCGGAGTTCGAATCCGCGATCGAAGATGAGATCCCTCCGGAATTGGATGAGGCCTACGAGCGCGGGCTCCTCGAGGCCGAAGGCCAGTTTGGCTTCGATCTCGCGCAATGGCTGAAGGAGGTCTACAAAGCCGAACACAGGCTCGAACGTGAGCGAAACGATCTGTTGTGGCAGAAAAAAGTGTTCGAAGGCGAGCTTAAGCAGGTCAACCAGCTTATAGAGGACACTCGGAGAGCCAGCGCCAAACCGAAAGATGCGTCGCGGCCCGCTGAGGAACCGCGGGAGAAGGTTCAGGAAAAACGACCGAGCTTGCTTGAGTCTTTGATCCCGGTTTTCATTCCCTCATTCAGTCTCGGGATTGGTGGAGGGAAGCAGAGAGAACGAGAGCGGGAGAGAAGATAGGAGTTTGCCGGAAAGATCTCCGTACGCTTCGATAACCGATCATCGACCGGACTCAATCAAATGGTCAATACAACTACAGCTTCTCTCATTGCACTACACGCTTTTTCCCAGACAGTGCTGGGAAAAGAAGTTCGCCTATGGGCGAACAGCCAGTTTTGTTAGGGCGCACTTCGGGCACCGGTCC
>CAMLCX010000016.1 GCA_946478635.1 uncultured Pseudomonadota bacterium | reverse complement strand
TGGTGGTACCGGGATCGGCGCAGGTCAAAAAACTCGCGGAGCAGGAAGGCTTGCACGAAATTTTTAAAGAAGCGGGTTTTCAATGGCGCGAGGCCGGTTGTTCGATGTGCCTGGCGATGAATCCGGATAAGCTCAACGGCAGGGAAATTTCCGCTTCCTCCTCCAATCGCAATTTTATCGGCCGGCAAGGAAGCCCGCAGGGGCGGACGCTGTTAATGAGTCCTGCGATGGTCGTGGCGGCGGCCATTAACGGCAAGGTCGTCGATGTGCGCCAGTACGAATAAGATTGTGGGCTCTGTGGGACCGAGGTTCAAACCGTTCAAAAAGTTCAAGCCGTTCAAATCGTCCCGGATCTTAAGCGGCTTGAACGGAGCGCAGCGGTTAAACGGCTTGAACTGTTTGAACTGACTGAGGAATTATGAGCGAGATAATTAAAATCGTTAAAGTCAGCGGGTCGGCGGTGCCGATACGGGGTAACGACATCGATACGGACCGGATCATTCCCGCGCGCTATCTTAAAGAGGTCACCTTCGCGCGCATGGGTGATTACCCGTTTTTTGACGAGCGCTACGATGGGGCCGGCAAGAAAAAAGATCATGCCTTCAACGATCCTGAATACAAAGGCGCGTCGGTTCTATTCGTCAACAAAAACTTCGGCTGCGGCTCTTCGCGCGAGCACGCGCCCCAGGCGCTCTACCGATTCGGTATCAAGGCCATCGTCGGCGAATCATTCGCGGCGATTTTCGCCGGCAACTGCACGATCATGGGGCTGCCGGCAGTCACCGTCGGCGCCAAAGAGATCGAGCAACTGATGAAGAGCGTCGAAGAGAACCCGCGCACCGAATACACCGTCAATCTCGAGAGCAAAACCCTTTCCTTCGGCGACCACAAAATAGCCATCGATTTGCCCGAAACCTACCGAAACGCGCTGACCACCGGATCGTGGGATTCCACCGCGATGCTGCGCGCCAATCTCGAACAGGTGAAAAAGACCGCCGCGAAACTGCCCTACATGACCGGGTTTTCCGGCTAGATCCAAATTTCGGCCTCGAACTACGCCGGTTATTAGCGCACCCCAGGGGCGACAACATGGCTGAAAGAATTGTCTCCATACACGCTGCGCACCGCAGCGGCAAAGAAGTCATCGACGGTTTTCTCTCGCGTCCGACGGCCGGCGGCGAACGCCCGGCGATCGTTCGGGTGCAAGGCTATCCCGCCTTGGACGAATGGCTTAAAAAGGTATTGGGTTAAGAAGCGATCTTTTAGGAGGTTTGGCGTGGCGAATAAATGGGACGAGCGCAAAAAAGCGCAAGAAGACGAATACTTTGTTAAAAAGGAACGTGAGCTTCTGGCAAAAATGAAGGCCAAGCAAGAAGCAGAGGCGAAAGAGGCCGCCAAGAAAGCTGCCTTGATGAAGTGTCCGAAGTGTGGCGAGCAGCTCAAGGAACGCAGCTTCCAAAAGATAATCATCGACCAATGCAGCGGCTGCGATGGCATTTGGCTCGATGCCGGCGAATTGGAGCAAGTCGCGGAAAAGGAAGAGAGTAGTTGGCTGGGTAAGTTCTGGCAAAAGAATGGATAGCTGTCGATCGCTGGTTTGACAGGGGGAAAACAGTTTCGCTAGACTCGACCGATCGTCGCCGAGGAGGCCATTATGAAATCTCAGGTCCGCTTGGTTTTGATTGCTTTCATCGCGGTTTTGGCACAGCCAGCAGCAATTCAACTTCAACGAGTGCAGGCGCAGGAAGGTAAGATCGTTCCCTATGTGCCCACGCCCCAGGAAATTGTCGATAGGATGCTCGATCTCGCGCAGGTGAAGAAAGGCGATGTGGTCTATGACCTTGGGTCAGGGGATGGACGCATAGTCGTCACGGCGGCGAAGAAGTACGGCGTCAAAGCGATTGGTTTCGAGATCGATCCGCAGCGGATCAAAGAATCCCATGAAAACATCAAAAAAGCGGGCGTGGAAAATCTCGTCGAGATTCGCCAGCAGGACATCCGCACCGTCGATCTCTCGGCTGCGAGCGTATTGACGATGTACCTGCTGCCGGAGGTTAATCTGATGATCCGGCCGAATATCTGGAAGCAGATGAAACCGGGATCTCGAATTGTCTCGCATGATTTCGACATGGGCGACTGGAAGCCGCTCAAGACCGAGCATATCAAAGACGGCTCGAGCTGGGACCACACGCTTTACTTGTGGCATGTTGAAGCGGCGAAAAAGTGAGTATCTGATTTCTTTGTGCCTTGTCTCCTCGCATTGCCTGCGAGGGGATGCGGAGAGTTCATGATGTTGAAGCGGATTGTGCCGGGTGTGATTCTAGGCTTGGGCCTGCTCACGGGTCTTGCGTCGGCTCAGATCAAGATTGGCGCGGCTGAAGCGCTCACCGGCAACGCCGCGCAATATGGCGCGCCGATCCGCAAAGGTTTCGAGCTCGCTCTTGGCGAGATCAACGGCAGCGGGGGGATCAATGGTCAAAAGATCGAGATGGTTATTGAAGACGAGCAGGGCAAGAAGGAAGAGGCCATAAACGTCTTCAAGAGGCTCATTTTTCAGGACAAGGTGTTGATGTTGTTCGGCCCGACGCTGTCCAATTCGGCGCAAGCCTCAGATCCAGTGGCCCAGTCCGCGGGCATTGTGGTTTTCGGCACGTCGAACACCGCCGATGGAATCACTTCCATCGGCAACTACGTGTTTCGGAACTCAGTGACGGAGGCGGATATCCTGCCGGTGACGCTTCGGGTAGCGTCGCTAAAAACTGGCTTGAAAAAAGTCGCGGTGCTATACGGCAACGATGATATTTTCACCAAGAGTGGCTACGACAATTTTAAAAAAGCTCTGCAGGGGCTAAAAATCCCGGTTACGACAACGGAGACATTTGCCAAAGGGGATGTCGACTTCAAGCCGCAGCTCACCAAAATAAAAGCCGGCAGTCCCGACGCCATCGTGCTATCGGCGTTGATCGCGGAGGGCGCGCCGATCATGGTGCAGGCGCGCCAATTGGGGATCACGCTGCCGTTTATCGGCGGCAACGGCATGAACTCGCCGAGGGTCTTTGAGCTGGCCAAGGACAGTTCGGACAATCTTTGGGTCGGCAGCCCGTGGTCCGTCGAGAATCCCGCGGTTGAGAACAAGCGGTTCATCGCCGCCTATCAGAAAACCTACGGCGCGCTGCCGGATCAATTTGCCGCGCAGGCTTATGACGCCATGTACATCGTTGCACAAGCGCTGAAGAAAACAAAAATCACCGGCAAGATCGAAGCGGATCGCAAGGCGCTGCACGATGTGTTGCCGGGGGTGCAATGGAGCGGCGCCACAGGACCTTTCAAGTTTCGCCAGGTAGCCGGGCGGGACGGCAAACCGGCCGGCTATGACGCCGTGCAAACCGCCATCGTCATGATGACCAAAGGCAACCAGTACGTCATTCAAAAGTAGCGGATGCTCGCCCAACAAATCGTCAACGCAGTTTCACTCGGTGCGGTTTATGCCCTCTTTGCTCTCGGCTTTACGTTGATCTTTGGCGTGCTGAACGTCGTCAGTCTCGCACATGGCGCGGTGTTCACGATCGGCGCCTACGCCGCGCTTAAGGCGGTCATCGTTTTACGGCTGTCGTTGCCGATGGGGGTCGCTGTTGCCATGATCGTCACGGCCGCCGCCGGCTGGCTCTTGGATAAATTGATCTTTGCGCTGCTACGGGCGCGCCAGGCGCCGCATTTGGCGCCCATGATCGCGACCATTGGTGTGGCGATCGTGGTGACGAGCCTCATCGAGGGGTATTCCGGCCCTGAGAATTTGCGTTTTCCGGCAGATATCTTGCCGGCGGACGCGGTAACCCTGGGCGCAGTCCGGATTACATGGTTGGAGCTGGAAATCGTATTTTTGGCGTTTACACTAATGGCGGTGTTGTTGTGGGGACTTAAAAAAACACGCTTCGGCCGGGCCTTGCGTGCCGTCGCCGAATCGCCCAAGGCGGCCGCGCTCATGGGTGTTGACGTCGAAGCATTCTTTCGCGTGACGTCGATGATCGCCGCGGTGCTTGGCGGCGCGGCGGGCGTGCTGATCGCGCTTTATACCAATGCGGTATTTCCGCACATGGGCCAGCCGATGCTGCACAAAGGAATTGCGGTCGTGATTCTTGGCGGCATGGGGGATATTCGCGGCGCGCTGATAGGCGGCCTTTTCCTCGGCTTTGCCGAGGTGCTTTCGGTCGCGTACATCGGATCAACCATGCGTGATGCCATCGCATTCGGGTTGCTCTTCATTGTGCTCTTACTTCGGCCCCAGGGACTCTTTGGTCACGCGGCGCATCGGCGAGCTTGATGCCGGTCATCGTTCGGCGTTCACTCCCGCTATCTTATGGAATGGCTTGAAAGCTTTTGGGCAACCTACAGCACGCTCGTGTTGTCCATCGGCACCAACGTCCTGCTTGCTCTGTCGATCTACTTGACCCTTGCCACCGGCCTGCTCACCGTTGCGAACGCCGCTTTCATGGCCATCGGCGCGTATACCGCCGGAATCCTGACAACCCAAGCCGGGATGCCTTTCTTTGTCGCGCTCTTCTTCGGCGCATTAACGCCGGCGCTGGTGGCGTTGCTCATGGGTGGTCCGACTCTACGACTTTCCGGCGTCTATTTGGCCATGGCCACGCTCGCCTTCGGTGAAGTGGTGCGCATCATCATTCTCAACGCCGAAGGACTCACCGGCGGCGCGTTGGGGCTCAACGGCATTCCGCAACTTACTCATGGGTTTGACGTGGGGCTGACCGTGGCGCTGACGCTCTACGTTTTGCTGCGCCTGGCGCGCTCGCGCTTCGGCCGGGCCATGACGGCGATTTGCCAGGATGAAACAGCGACCGAACTCATGGGGCTCAACGTGCGCGGTTACAAACTGTTTGCTTTTGTCCTCGGCGGCGCGCTCGCGGGTTTGGCGGGCGGGTTAAATGCGCACTTTACGTTTTTTATCAGCCCCAATGAATATGGTTTTGAACGCGCTGTGGAAATCCTCGCCATGGGGGTCTTGGGAGGAACCGGCAGTCCTTGGGGCGCGGTGATCGGCGGAGTGCTGATAACGTTGCTGCCGGAGTTGCTGCGGGGACTCGGCCACTACCGGCCACTGATCAACGGCGTGATCTTAGTCGTTATCATCCTTTACTCGCCAAAAGGCATGTGGGACATCGTGCGCAGGTTGCGCGCAGATCTGCGCTTGCCGGTTGTCAACTAATGCTGACTCTTTCATCGATTTCGATAAGCTTCGGCGGTCTGCAGGTGCTGCAAAGTCTAAATTTGACCGTACCCGAGCGCGGCATCTTCGGTTTGATCGGTCCCAACGGCGCGGGCAAGACGACTGTATTCAATCTGATAACCGGTTTACTGGTTCCGAGTAGCGGTACCATCGACTTCTTAGGCCAGCGGCTTAATGGTTCGTTGCCGCACCGGATTACACGGTCGGGTATTGCGCGAACATTCCAGAACATCCGAATTTTCAAAGAGATGACGTTACTTGAAAATGTTTTGATAGCGCTGGGGGGCCGGGCGAGTTACGGCCCCGTCAGTGTGCTGTTGCCCTGGGCGGGTTACCGCGAAGCGGAGCGGCGGGACAGAGAATCAGCGCGCGCCTTTCTCGCCCGGGTGGGTTTAGCGGAAAAAGCTGAACGATGGGCCGGAACTCTTTCCTATGGGGAGCAGCGCCGCTTGGAGATCGCGCGCGCACTAGCAACAGAGCCTAAGCTCCTCTTGCTTGACGAACCGGCTGCCGGAATGAACAGCATTGAAAAGCAACAGTTGGTCGAAGAAGTTGTCAAACTCAACGACGAGGGTCTTGCCGTTCTAATCATCGAACACGACATGAGCGTGATTATGGGACTGTGCCACGAAATCGCGGTGCTCAATTTCGGCAGTGTGATCGCGCGGGGAACGCCGAACGAAATTCGCGCGAATCCTGAAGTGATCGAGGCCTACCTGGGAAAAGATGAACAACCCCATGTCCGGTCGGAGGGAATGTTGTCGTGAGCGCCATGCTCGACGTCTCCGGTTTGACGGTTCGCTACGGAGTGATCGAAGCCGTCAAGGGCATAGCTCTTACGGTCTTCGCGGGCCGGATTACGACCCTGCTCGGCGCCAATGGCGCTGGTAAATCGACCACCCTGTTGGCGCTCTCGGGGCTTTTACCATCGAGCTCGGGTTCCATCGTCTTCGATGGGACAGAGGTGAGCCAACTCCCACCGCATCGCATCGTCGAACTTGGACTCATTCAGGTTCCCGAAGGCCGGGAAATCTTGACGACTCTTTCCGTGCGAGAAAATTTGCTGCTGGGCGCGTATCGCCGGAGGGATGAGATCGAGACAGATCTGGAACAGTTGCTCATTCTATTTCCCCGTCTAAAAGAAAGACTCGACGGTGCCGCGGGAAATCTCTCCGGTGGCGAGCAGCAAATGCTAGCGATTGCGCGGGCGCTCATGGCGAAGCCGCGCTTGCTCCTCTTGGACGAGCCGTCCATGGGACTTGCGCCGCTCTTGGTTCGGGAAATTTTCAGGACCCTTTGCGCCTTAAATGAGCGCGGGTTGACGATTCTTCTGGTCGAGCAAAACGTTCGGCAGGCGCTGCAGATAGCGCATTTCGCCTATGTTATGGAAAACGGCAGAATCGCGCTTGCCGGTCCGGCCGCGGAGTTGCTGAACAACCCAAAAGTCATCGAAGCGTACCTGGGCTCTTGACCATGATCGGACCATCGAAGCGCATCCCATTGAGCTTGTTCTGGATTGCTGCGCGTTGATCTCGAACGCGCGGGATTGTCGGTGTTGTTTCAGATTGTGCAAATAATCGCTTTTCCTGCACTTATCTGTAGGGCTTTCCTCCAGAAAGTGTCCAGGGTTTCCATATTTTGTCAATTTTTGGCTACTTACGTCCATGGCGGACGGCTGGCATGAAACCTGCCTCTATCGCGTCTAGCAATTCCGAGTTCTTTCGAGGAGGTTGTTTACCATGGACGAAATACTCACTGCTGGTGAAGTAGCGGAACTTTTGCAGATCCATCCCAGAACGGTCTACAAACTCGTTAAAGAAGGGTCGCTGCCAGGTCGGAAATTTGGTGGCGGTTGGCGGTTCAGTCGTTCCGAGATCCTTGCGATGGTGTCACCTCAAGGTAGCCCGCCGGCGCCGCGTAAAATGCATACTGAAGAACGCTAGACGCGTTCTGACCTCTCGTAAACTAAATAGCTCGTATCCATCGACGTTGGGAGTGTCCACGCCGGTCTTCGAGGAAATGTTTCTTCGATGATTGGGCGCGCGGGCATGGGTGCGCGTGCGTGGTCTTGACTTCGTGCGCGCCCCAACGCTAGGAGTTTAGTGCAGCAGATTCGGCCGTAACAGGATAAGCTCATGAATGGTGCACTGGCAGGAATCAAAGTTGTGGAAGCGGCAAGTTACGTGACCGGACCATTTGCGTCGCAACTTTTGGCCGATATGGGCGCCGAGGTTATCAAAATCGAAGAACCAAAACACGGTGATCCATTCCGCGGCTGGGGCGATCGCAATTACGCAGCGACTTTCTGCAGCTTGAATCGCAACAAGAAAAGCATCACGCTCGATTTGCGCAGTGACGAGGGACGCAACATCGCCCTCAATCTGATTTCCGGAGCGGATGTGCTGATCCAAAATTTTCGCCCGGGCGTAATGGACAAACGCGGCCTGGGTTACGACGACATCAAAAAAACCAATCCGAAAATAGTCTATTGTTCGATCTCCGGCTTCGGTCCCAAGGGACCCTATCGCGACATGCCTGGCTACGATACCATCGGCCAGGCGCGCAGCGGGCTGCTCAGTCTTTTGACCGACCCAGGCAAACCGCAGGGAATGGGCATATCATTCTCCGATCATCTTACCGGTATGTATGCCTGCTACGGTGTTCTCGGGGCACTGATGAACCGCATGCTGACCGGCCAGGGGCAGCAGGTGGAAACATCGCTGCTGCGCGCATCGGTTTCGTTCATCGCGGAGAATGCCGCGCGTTATTTCGAGACCGGCCATGTGCCGCGGCGCAAGCACCGCACGACCACGGCGGGCGTTTTTGCCTTTGAAGACTGCAACGGACTGCCGTTTGTGCTGCACATGTCATCGCCGGACAAGTTCTGGTTCGGCCTGTTTGAAGTGGTCGGCAAGTCGGAATGGTCTCAGGATCCGCGCTTCAGCAAGCGCAAGGCGCGCACGGAAAATTACGACACGCTTGTAGAGGAGTTGCAGCCAATCTTCCGCGCCGGCGACAGGGACGACTGGTTGCGTCGCCTAATTGAAAAAGACGTCCCCGCCGCGCCGATCAACACCCTTGACGAAGTGTTTGCCGATGCGCAGGTGAAAACGTATGGATTTCCGGTCGAGATAGAACACCCTAAGATGGGAAAGATGAAACTCATCGGCAACGCCGTCGATATGAGCCGCACGCCGCCGCGGATTGACAGCCCGCCGCCTATGCTCGGCGAACACACCGAAGAGATTCTCACGGCGCTGGGTTACGATCGCGCTGCAATCGCGGATCTTCGCGCCAGAGGAGCGATCTGAAAAGATTGGAGTAATGGAGTGGTGGAGCGACGGGTAGCGGGAGCAACACTCCAGTACTCCATCACTCCATTTTTCCCGCGTGTTTCGCTCATGCGTCATCCGAGCCTACTGCCCTTATCGCACGACCATCATCATGGTTTAGCCCTCGCGCTGCGCTGCCGAAAGCAGGCGTTGGGTCAGATCAAACCGACGGGCGCCGCTGGGCTGCGCGAACGCGCCGATGAGGTTGCGGCCTTTTACGAGAGCAACCTGATCGCGCATTTTCGCGCGGAGGAAGAAGTCCTATTTCCGAAGCTTCGATCCCTTGCGCCGCAAAGCGCGCCGATGATCGGCGATCTGTTGCGCGATCACGAGCAAATCCACCATGCCGTCGCTCAGCTCAAGACCGGCGCCGGATTGGCAAAGGTCATTTTTGATTTGGGTGATTTGCTCGAACGGCACATTCGCAGGGAAGAGCGCGAGCTGTTTCCGCTCTTCGAGCAGCATGTCCGGGGAAGCGAGGCGGAATTGATCGGCGTCGAGCTTAAAAAGAGCCTTGGAGCGCCCAATCAGGCCGCTACTCCATGATTTTCAGCAAGACGTGCCGTCGGTTTTTTGTAATTGGTCTTACCTGACTAGGCCAGCGCCCTTCTTCGACCGCCTTATCCCATGCCGGGCTGGTTAGAACCTCAGGGCTTTCCAGCTCATAAATAGCCGTGAACGTTGGTTCGTTTGGAATTTCAATCGTCTTTCGCTCGCCGCCGATGTTCATGGTAAGGGTGCCGCGCTTGTAACGCGTGATGCCCAGCACGCCGGGCACCTTGCCCAAGTTGGGGACGTGCTCCTGGTCATAGACTTCATTAAAGATTGCCTCGTGTTCGGGATCGACATCCATGCTCGCGATCATCAGATATTTCGCTTTGCCGGTCATTGTGAATCTCCTCGTTGCAGTGCCGTGATCGAATTGACGTTACATGCCCAGGAAGCTCGAGATTTCCGGCGCGGGCGCTTTTATCTCGACCACAATGGACTCCTCGATGCCTTCCACGCCGTGCGGCACGCCTTTGGGATGCCGGCAAACGTCCCCCGGTCCGAGAATATATTCTTCTTTGCCGACAATCATTTTAACTTTGCCCTTGACGACGTAAGCCAGGGACTCATGGGTATGGACGTGAAGCGGCGCGCCAACACCCGGCGTATAGTGAATTTCCAGAAAGGTCATCTCATCGCCCTTGATCAAAGGTTTGACGATGAGATCGCCTCCATACATGGCTTTGCCTTCAATCGCTTTTACGACAATTCCTTTGACGTCTGAATTCTTCGATAAAATCATCGTCGATGAACTCCTTCTATCTTATTCGATCATGGCACAATGGAGAAAATGCCCGATGAAAACGCCTGGAGTCTATCGACGGCCTTTGTTGTTGTCAATCTAACATCCCAAAGCGCGGCGTTCTGATAATGTTTCGCCAGAATCACGCATCCGGCCACCGTTCAACAACCGTTAGCCTTGGTGTCGACGAAAGCGGCTTGCTTAAAAGGTTACTCAGCGATATTGAGGCTGGTTTATGAACATCGACCTCCATTCTCACTACTTTCCCGTCGAAGCGCTGCAGAATCCTGGCAAGTATTCAGCGCGCGCGCCCAAGCTTATCCTGGAGAAAGGTAAATTGTCGGTGACTTCCCAGATCGGCTTTCGCCCCGGGCTAGGCGCCGGAGCGTACGATCCGAGCGCCCGGATCAAGGCGCTCGATGAAATGGAGATCGATGTGCAAGCGATTTCGCCGTCTCCGATTCTTTTGTTTTACTGGGAGGAAGCCGCGGTGGCCGCGCATTTCTCCCGGCGTCAGAATGAAGCGATTCAGGCCGTGGTGCGGAAGCATCCCGATCGTTTCATCGGTTTCGGCAGCGTGCCGCTGCAAAGCGTCGCCGACTCCATCGCCATCGCCGAGGAAGCGAAAAGCATGGGGTTGAAAGGGCTCGAAATCGGCAACGCGGTCGGCGATAGGCCGCTCGACGATCCGGTCTTCGAGCCGTTCTTCGAGGCCGCGCAGAGGCTCGATATGTTGCTGTTTGTTCATCCTCTTGAAGGCGGCCTCGACGCCGACGATCCGCTGTCGCCCGTGCTCGGCAATGTTTTGCAGTTTACTTTTCGCACGACGATGATGATCGAGCGAATGATTCTAAAGGGCATGTTCGAAAAGTACCCAAACCTGCGCCTGTGTCTATCCCACGGTGGCGGCTTGCTCGCATTCAATATTTGGCGTCTCGATCATTCCTACAGCCTGCGGCCCGAGTTAAAAAAAGTTCTACCGCGAAAACCGTCCGAATATCTGAAGAGGCTTTACTTCGACACTATCGTTCACGCGGTTTCGGCCTTGGAATATCTGGTCAAAGTCGTCGGCGCGGACCGTGTCGTGATCGGCACGGACTATCCAATGGCGATGGGCGATTTCGATTGCGTCCGCAAGGTGAAGGCTCTGCAATTGGCGGACATCGAGCGAGATCTCGTTCTCGGCGGCAACGCGGCGCGGGCCTTGAATATTTAGAGCCGACGCGATAATTCATCGCGTCCAGTTATTTCGAAACAAGGCGGTTTGCTCGCCCCGGGAGTAATTCGTTATAAGGCGGTCTCTATGAAGGTTTTTCTGATGCCTGTTCCGGCTCTGTTCACTGTCCGCGATGATATTGGCGCGTCGATCGCTCGGATCACAACATAGGCTTCGCTGTGGCCTTACTTTCGATCGAAGACGTCGGCAAAGAATATAATGTGCGAGGCAAGAGGGTTGTTGCGCTCGACGCCATCAAACTCGATATCGCCGAGGGTGAGTTCGTGACCATCGTCGGGCCGTCGGGTTGTGGCAAGTCGACCATGCTCAATCTGATCGTCGGCCTGTTGCGCGCAAGCTCCGGCCGCATCACGTTCCACGGCGCGCCCATCGACGGCATCTGCACCAAAATTGGTTATGTAACCCAAAAGGATAATCTTCTGCCCTGGCGGACCTTGGTCGAAAACGTTGAGATCGCGCTGGAAATCCGAGGGGTTAACGGCATCGCGCGGCGATCGGCGGCGCGGGATTTCATCGATCGCGTCGGCCTGGGCGGGTTCGAGGAGCATTATCCGCACGAGCTTTCCGGCGGCATGCGCCAGCGCGCCAATATCATACGCACGCTGATCTACGATCCGGAATTGATTTTGATGGACGAACCTTTCGGCCCGCTCGACGCGCAGACGCGCATCGTTTTGCAAGACCAGCTGTTAAAACTCTGGTCGGCGTCAAAGAAAACGATCATCTTCATCACCCACGACTTGATCGAAGCGATTGCTCTGGCCGATCGGGTGGTGCTGATGTCGTCGCGCCCCGGCAGGATCAAATTCATCGAGCCGGTCAAGATTCCGCGGCCGCGGGACGTTTTTCAGATCCACGACAGCCCGGAATTTCATTCTTCATACGAAAAACTGTGGCAGGAGCTGCGTCCGGAAGTGACATTGGCAGAAGCGTAGAAAGGAGACGTTTTCATGAAACTCTGTACGACTGTTTCCCTGGTAGTAGTTTGGTCGTTGGGCGGGCTTGTGGTGCCTGTGAATGCGCAGGCGCCGCGAAAGGTGAAAATGACCATTCCCGTCGTGGCCCACTCGATGGCGCCGGTTTATATCGCCCAGAGCAAGGGCTTTTTTGCCGCTGAAAAGCTCGATTTGGATATCACGTCCACGGGTGGCGGCGGGCCGGACATCCGAGCGCTTATCGCGGGCGATGTGGAGTTCACCTTCACGACCGGGGACAACGTTATTCTTGCGCATCAGGAAGGCAAGCGACTCCTCATAGTCATGAGCGCCCTTAACAAGGTTTTTATCAATTGGGCGATGCACCGGGAGTCGGCGAAGGCGAAGGGCGTCACCGAATCCATGCCGTTGGCTGAGAAAATCAAATTGCTGAAGGGGCTGACCGTTGGTGTCACCAACCCCGGCGCGCTAACCGCGCACCTTGCGGCATTCGTCATTCGCAAAGCAGGCTACAACCCCCAACAGGACGTGCAGATCATTCCCATCGGTGCCGGGCCGACCTGGCTTGCGGCGTTGGAAAATCGCAAAGTCGACGTTGCCCTGACCGCGCCGCCGGTGCCGGAAACGGCGATCAGCCGAGGTTTCGCGATCATGTTCATCAACAACGCCAAAGGCGAAGATCCGTCGATACCGGAGTTTCTCATGGAAAATCTCGTCGCCCGTCCCGAGACGGTGGCGAAAGACCCTGACCTGGTGCGGCGCATGGTGCGCGCCCTGACCAGGGCGAATCAATGGGCGCTCAAGAGCACACCGGAGCAGGTTGCCGAAGCGCTCAAGCCCGCCTTGGGCAAGACGCCGCCGGATCTGCTCCTGGCCGGCGCCGCCGCCGTGCTGCCGGCGTTGAGCCCGGACGGCCGCACCAGCGAACGGAATTTCCAGGTGACTCAGGACATTTTGGAGCAGACGGGAATACTCAAAAAGCGCTCGCCCTACGCCGAGCTTGTCACCAATGAATTTCTGAGCAAATGATCGGCCGCGGACGACTGCTTCTTTACCGGCTGATCTTTGGTCTGGTTCTGCTGGTGTTTTGGGAGTTGAGCTCCGGGAGATTGATCGATCCCTTTTGGGTGTCGAGCCCATCGAAGGTTTTCATTTATCTCTACGAAGTGTTCGCCGATGGCTCAATCTTCGGTCATCTCGCCATCACGCTTTACGAAACCTTTGTGGGCTTTTTCATCGGCTCGATTTTCGGCATCAGCCTGGGATTTGCCCTCGGCCGGCGCGAAGTTCTGGCGCAGGTTCTCGATCCCTACGTCGTCGCTTTCAACGGCATCCCGCGCATCGCGCTCGCGCCGCTGTTTATCATCTGGTTCGGCATCGGCCCGACTTCCAAGGTGATTCTGGTCGTCAGCGTGGTGTTCTTTCTGACCTTTTTCAATACCTACGCCGGCGTCAAGGGCGTGGACGCCGAGCTGAAAAATATCCTGCGCATCATGGGCGCCAGCGAACGTCAGATTCTCATGAAAGTTACGCTGCCGTCGATCGTCCCCTGGATCACCACGGGACTGAAGATCAGCCTACCCTATGCCATCGTCGCCGCCGTGGTCGGCGAATTCATCGCCGCCAGCAAGGGGCTCGGTTATTTGATCAACTACAATACTTCTTTATTTTCGACGACCGGCGCGCTGGGCGGTATCTTGATTCTTGCGCTCGTGGTCGTCGTTTGCAATGAAGCGATCAATCGCGCTGAATCGTATCTTTTGCGCTGGCGCCCGACGGAGGAGCGAAAAAACAGAGGCGAGCTGTATTGAGCTTCATTACAGCCCGGCTCCGACTCGCTCTTGAATACGGTCAGGACGGACAAAGAAAAGACTTGTCAGACGGCGAACCCTTCTATATCGTAAAGCCGAGCTACCGCTCAATTGACAATACCGGGCCATACCTGCTACGGACGGGAGAGTTATGATAACTCGAAGAAATCGATCCAAGTGGATAGTTGGCGGCGTCATTTTTTGCACTCTGGTTATTGTCGGTTGGCATTTCTATCTGTCTGCCGATGACAGCAATATTTCCTCGAAGGGGCGATTCATCTTCATCGACGGAGGTTCGCACCTTGGCGAGACGCTCGAACATTTTGAAAAGTCCAAGATTTATTCACGCTACCGCTGGGAGCTGTTTGCTTTTGAGGCGAATCCAAACCTTATTCCAGATATTCCCAAAAAGCCCAATCGGGTCATTTACAATAAGGCGATATGGACCGAGGACGGAACCGTGGAATTTTTTCTCGGAGAAAGCTCCCTTTCGAGCAGCGTCCTCGGCCATAAGAAGACGGGTCGCCTCAGCAAGACCCCAATCAGAGTAGAATCCATTGATTTCGGCAGTTGGCTTCAGCAAAATTTTAGCAAGGATGATTTCGTTTATTTAAAACTGGACATCGAAGGCGCGGAATACGACGTTTTAGAGAAAATGCTAAAAGACGGAAGCATGCACTACGTCGATCGACTGAGCGTCGAGTTTCACAATAAGAAAGTAGGCATATCCGAAGAAAAGGACAGAGAGTTGTTGGCAGCGATCAAAATGATTGGCATTACCGTAAAAACGAACGCGTCAACCCACCCGCAGGGAGACTATTTTTGAACGCGTTTCGACTAAAAGATCAACACTTCCAAACGGCTCCAACGAATACGACAGGCCACGGCCTGGAGTAACTTGGGAATAAACCCTGTGAGCGCGCCAGCTCCAGCGCGTGGATTGCCAAGCCTTCGGCGACTGATGTAAATTCTTGTCCCGCGCGCATCGGTTTGCAGGTCCAAATTTTTAGGCGCCGTAGGATCCAAAAACCCAAGGCAGGCTCCAGGAGTGGCGGGAAAGCGTGTGGTAGGCTTGATCCAATGCGCGATCGAGTTTCTGATCGACGTAGCGCATCTCCAGCAATTCCACGTTGGCGAAATCAAGCAGAGCGCGGACATCGTCCCCTTCGCTGTCGACTATCAGTGCGGCGTTCCAATCCACCACCGTGACGTCGTTGGTGCTGTAGGAAAGTCGAACAGCGAGGGCATCCTCCACTTCTTGACCGGAGAGCGCTTGCCGCCCGGCGCGAAGAATTTGCGCGATCAGCCGGGCGTGATCTGATCAAAATTGATTGACATCGACCGGCTCGGCCAAGCGTTCCAGATGAAAAATCACATAGTCCTCACAGACAGGCGAGGGATGAGCCTGGCTAGCCGCGTCGCCGATAACCTCCAACAGTTGCTCAACCCTCATCCGGGAATCGCGCAGCAAAATCTCGTTGTCGTAAAGGTCTTCGCTCAGGCTGAGGAGGTCTTGTAAGGGCCCCTCGATCGTCAGTGCGTAGGTGACCGACACCGCGCCGAAATCGTAGATCATCAGATCCGCTGCCTTTGTCGTGGTGAACCTGCCGATAACGAAGGGCTCGATGGCGCGGCTGGTTCGGAGCGGTGGTGGCTGATATTCAAAATAATTCGGCGTCCGGCGCTTGTGCGCAATGGTGGGCCGCTACAATTATTCTCCGCTGCAGAAAAACTGGCCGCCGATAATAGCTAGGCCGTGTCGCAGTGGCGGCAATGCGAGGCTGAACGGAATCTGCTTGCCGCGGTTTTGAAGGACGCGGTTCTGAACTATAAGAAGAACCTCATTCCCGGTGGCGCGCGCCTCAAGGAAGCGGAGCGCTGGATATTCGGCAAGGATACGGATCGGCTGTTTGCCTTCGAAACAGTTTGCGCGATGCTGGGCTTGAGCGCGCAGCGGATACGCGCAGATCTCGTTTCAATTGCCGCGGTCAGATCATGCGGCGGCGAAAATCGCAGTCGTCGGCTGCGCCTTCCTTAGCCAACGGACCGTTCCCATTTCGGGCACTAAAAGGGCAGGGGTTTTCGAACGGTAGGCATGCGCCGCATTCCGTCCGGGTGCGGCGGGCTCGTCGGTCGGCAGTCATTAGAAAACCGGGCAGGCGTAAATCATAGAGACTGACGAATTTTTTCTTTGTTTGTGTGCCGCAGATTTGCTAGCATCTGCTGCAAAATGGTTCCGAAGAAAATCTTTTACACCAAAGGAGTCGGCGTTCATAAGGAAAAGCTGGCTTCGTTTGAAATGGCGCTCCGCGGCGCCGGCCTAGCCCATTGTAATTTGGTCCTGGTGTCGAGCATCTTTCCACCAGGCTGCAAAATCGTCTCCAAAGACGAGGGATTGAAATCACTCAAGCCGGGGGAGATCGTATTTGCGGTCTATGATCGGGAAAGTAACAACGAGCCCAATCGCCTGATCGCCGCTTCCGTGGGTGTGGCGATCCCCGCGGACCCTTCCATGCACGGATATCTTTCCGAGCATCATTCCTTCGGTGAGACCGACGAAAAAGCGGGGGAGTACGCGGAAGATCTCGCGGCCAGTATGCTTGCGACCACCTTGGATATCCAGTTCGATCCCGAACTCGACTGGGATGAACGGGAGCAGATTTTCAAGATGTCGGGAAAGATTGTCCGGACAGCCAACATCACCCAGTCCGCCGTCGGAAACAAAGAGGGTTTGTGGACAACGGTTTTTGCGGCCGCCGTGTTTATCAACGACGACACGATCTCGCTCGAACCGGGGAAATCCATTGCCACAGACGCTAAAGCTTCACTTCAAGAAGAAATCTTGAGCCAATCGATACAAGGTCAAGTCAATAATCCCATAGCAAGCGATAAACTAACTATAGGAAGTGATCGCGTAGCCAAGTCCGGTCAACCAACATTCCTGCCGTCCACCAGAAAGACCCCGTCGTAGGCTTCGCCGGTTTGCCAGCCATTGGCCGTGGCGCTGTCGAAGTGCGATGCATTCATCAACTTTGCGGCAGAGAACCCATCGCGCCCGCCGAAGCCAAGAGTCTGGTCGCCACGTCGAGCGTCGCCTCTGCCATCGGCGCCGGCAAAAGCTAGGGTGATGACTTTTTTTGCCTTATCGTTTTGCGCTTTCCCAAAGCGTTTCCGCCTCGATCTCCGTGGCAAAACCGCTCGTTGTTGCTGTCAAGGACGTATCGGTGAGGTGAAATGTGTTTGCTGGGATGTTGGTGCGTTCAGGATAGGCTCCCGTAGCCAGCGTGATGTGATTGGTTGCTGTGACGGTCGGGAGCCAAGCGAATTGTTGATGAATGTCGGGTTACGAAATCGGATTTCGGCCAGATGCTAATGCAGTCAACCCATAGGACCATCGGGTGATTGAAATTGGTGACGACAATGGCTTAATCATGAAAGCACTGTGCCGATTGGTCTGGGCAATCGGCCATTCGTCGTGAGTTTGATCAAATGATCCTTCGAATCGCTACGTTAAACATAGAGCAAGACCACAAGTGCTGGGATGAACGCCGGGAACTAGTTGCGGCGCAATTGAAAGAGTTGGGCCCTGACATTTGGGCGCTCAACGAAGTCCATATTCCGAGCCATACCGGGCGTTGGCTACAGCGCGAGGCTAAAAAACGTTTGGGCTCGAAATATGCGTTGGTGCAGCAGTCCAAACCCGGAGAGGAGTCGCCAAACCAAGGCGAGGCGCTGCTCGCGCGATATCCCTTGGTCGAGACGGCCAATCTTGACTACCAGTCGCACAATTGTGCGGCACTGGTAGGCCGCTTTGAAATTGAAGAACTGCTGGTCGACGTATACGTCACTCATCTCATCGCTGCGCGGGTCGCCGATTCTGCCCGCCAGCTTCAAGTGGCGCGGCTTCTGGAGTGGATTCGCCTGCGTCATGATGCCCATCATTCGATCATCTGCGGCGACTTCAACGCCGCCCCGGATCAACCGTCGATTCGTCTTATGTTAGAAGCCTTTCGGCCGACGCAAACCCAAGCGACGGCGTTTACCCCTTTATGTGAACCCGGCGGCAAGCCGACACACCCGGAGTGGCCACGTTTCGATCGCTGCATCGACTACATTTGGGTGTCAGAATCGGTGAAAGTTAACGCTTCTGGGTTATGCTTCAACAAACCGGCATTGGAGAATCCGAACCTATGGCCCTCGGATCACATCGGCGTCTGGGCTGACTTGGAGCTGAGCTGACGTCGTCGACTTTTTCTCAAAGCATGGGCGAAATTGAAGTTGATTTGTCAGCTGAAGCGGCGCGACCTCTTACTCGTCCCTCTTGTGAACGTTCAAAGTCTTTTTGGCACCAGGCGACGCACAAGACCGATCGATAGCATCGAGACAAGTATCGCGATCACGCCCATGGCCATGCCGGTGGCGGGGCTTCCTTGATCGAATTCACGTAAAATAAACGTAGATACGGTTTGCATGCCCGGCGGACGCAGCAGAACGGACCCGATGAGCTCGCGAAAGGAGATCGAGAAAATCAAAATCGCGCCGGCGAGACAGTGCGGCCAGAGCAGCGGCGCGATAATTCTCATCGTGATCAAGCCCTCGCCGGCCCCGTGAACACGGGCAGCCCACTCGTACGATTGCGGAATAGTCGCGAGACCCACGCGCGCATACTGCACCGCATAGGGCAGGCACAACCCCGTATAGAAGAGTCCTACTATGGAAGCGCTGCCATAGAGGGGTAGCCAGGCAGTCCATGGAGCGTTCCAGGCGAGGATGAAACCCACAGCCATCGTTATTGCCGGTGTGGCGGCTGGAATCAAAGCGAGGCTGGCGAGCAGCACGCTTTTACGAGCGCTCGCCGCGCCGAGAGAAGTTCCGAGCGCTGCCGCCATGATTGCGAGCGAAAAGCTCGCGATCAAAGCCTCGCGCAAACCGCTGGATTGCACAGTCAGAGCCTGAAGGTAATGCGCCACGGTCAGGTTATCGAGCTTCGGCCCCGCGCTGATGAGCTTCAAAAGCGATGTGATCAACATGGAACCGTAGGGAACGACCAGCGTGAACAAAACGTATATCGAAAGGGTTACCCAGAGTCCGGTCCTCGCCCAGGTGGGAAGTAAATTTGGCAACGCGTACGAGCTCTGTTTCGCCGAAGTCCTGGTGTGGCGCTGCAAGAGATAGCTAAAAAAATAAACCGCCCCGCCCAAGGCGAATAAAATCGACGCCAGCGCGCTCGCCAGCGCTAGATCGATCGGATAGACGCTCACGATTCGGCCGATTTCGGTCGATACCACTGGAAATCCGATGCGATTGCCGATAACCAAGGGCGTGCCGTATTCCTCGATGCCACAGGCAAAGGCGAGGAATGCTCCAGCCATGACGGCAGGAAAAGAAATCGGCAGCAAGATGCGCGCGACAATTTGCAGAGGCCGCGCCCCGGCAATTTGCGCGGCCCAGAGCAGGGAAGAGGGGATCTTCTCCATCTGAGCGCGCACGGCAAAGTAGACAATCGGCGCGTAGTGCACCGACATCAGCAGGCAAAGCCCCCAAAAAGAAAAAATAAAGGCTTCCAGTTCGCCGCCTAGAAGCCCGAACCGGCCGAAGTAACCCTTCGGACCCACCGCGAGACTCCACGCGAGAGAAGCAAGAAAAGGCGGTGTAAGGAATGGAATGCTCATGACGAGATCGATCCAGCGGTCGCGGCGGGTTTGCACGGACAGCAAAGCCAACGCCGTGCCGATGGCTAAACTCATTAGACTCACGGTGATTCCCAGGCGCAGAGTATTGATGGACGCGATGATCAGACGTTCGTTGGCAAGGTCTTTTAAAGCGAGCGTTTGACTGTCCGAAGCGACGGGGGTGATCGCCGCCACGATGACCATAGCAATCGGATAGACAGTGAGGAGGAGAATTGCGGCCCAGAGCAAAATCCGGGACACCGCCCCGAGCCCGCGGACGCGCACAGGGGCGATATTCTCCGCCCGCGAGCTGGAGACGAGGGCGACGCTCATCGGCTAGCGCTTCTGCACGATTTGTTCGACGATCTCTTTCCTGAAACGGCTGACGATCCGCGTTTGATTTTTTTCGACGAACTCCCAGTCAGGCGCGAATACCTTGAACTCTCCCGGAGCAGGGCGTTGCGCGCGCGTATCGGCACGGCCGGGAATCAAAAAAGTTTTACTCACAAGAGTCTGCCCCTCTTCAGAGAGCATAAAGTCGATGAGCTGGCGTGCTTGGTCACGGTGCGGCGCACCCTGCTGGACGAAAACCGGCCGCAGAGCGACTACGGTTCCTTCATTAGGATAATGGATGGCTAGCTTCTCGCCTTTGGCAATCTGGCCGTAGCTGATGTAATCGACGCCGGCGATGGTGGCTTTTTTTGCGCCCGTCAATACCGGATTGAGAGCTGCGTTGTTTGGGCCAGGAATGGACAAACCGTTACGCGCGAGGTCTGCAAAAAACTTCCAAGCTTTATCACCATGCGTCTGAACGAAGACGGCGATGAATTCAGCGGCGCTTCCCGAAAGCGTCGGGTCAGGCATCGTCAGAGCGTCCTTCCAGAATGGCCCGGCGAGATCAAACCACGACTTTGGCTGTTGCTGTTTTTTTACTTCGTTGCTGTTTAGAACCAGCGCCAGCCCGGCTCCGCCTTGAGCGGCAAGCCCGCCGTCGGACCATCGAGGCCGAAGTTTGTTTGTCTCCATGGATGTGTAAGGTTCGACGAAACCGCGCTGGCGCACCGTGAGCCCTTCACCCCAGGATGCCAGCACGACGACATCGGCCCGTGCCTTGGCTTTCTCCGCTTCGAGCCGCGCCAGCACGTCTCCGCTGGTGGCCTGGTAGACCTCGACTTTGATCCCGGTCTTGTCCGTGAAGGATTTTGCAATATTTTTGGCGAGACCTTCCGGCCCCGCGGTATAAAGCGTGACCGACTGCGCGGCAGCATGCCGATAAAGAGCAGTTACAAAGATCAATGTGATCGCGAAAAGAACGCGCTTCATGTAGTTTGCTCCTGAAAGTTTGTTGCTCCGGCGTTGCCGGTGAGCGGGTTGCTGGTTGTAGTCGACGTATCCCGCGGTGTCTTGTGAATGACATGGATCGCATCGGCCGGTAAGTGCACAAAAAAGATATCCTGCCGCGGAGCGAATTTTGAACGTGCTTCGAGGGTCTGGCCGGTGACAGGACCGCCGATTCTGACCCGCAGGCGGTATTCGCCGCCGCGGTATTGAGTCTTGATTAAGTGCGCACGAACGACATTCTTCATACCCAAGGGATCTTCGATGAGCCCTACCTGCTCCGGCACGATGGCCAGATATGCCGGTCCCGGGATTGCGGGGAGCGAGAGTGTCACTCTCCCGCCACTCTCGTTGATCGTTGCGCTGCCGTCACTGAGCACCTGGGCGGAGATCATGTTTGAGCCCATGAAACGAGCTACGGCTAAACCAGCGGGGCGCTCATAAACCTCTTCCGGTGTCGCGATCTGCTGCAGCTCTCCGTCAACCAAAACGGCGACTTTGTCCGCCAGCTCGAAAGCCTCTTCTCGGTCGTGGGTGACAAGGATTGTCGTCAGACCGAGGCGGCGCAGGATGTCGGCCAGCTCGCTTCGAACACTCGAGCGAGTTGCGGGATCGAGAGCGGAGAGGGGTTCGTCAAGGAGGAGGAGTTTCGTGTCGGCGACTACGGCCCTGGCGAGGGCAACCCGTTGCTGTTGCCCACCGGAGAGTTCGTGCGGCCGTCGCGCCGCAAACCCCGTCAGTCCGACGCGGGTCAAGGTCTTATCCGTCCGCATTGCGATTTCACTCGCGTTATGGCCGCGCACACAGAGCGGAAATCCGACATTTTGCGCTACGGTCATATGCGGCCACAAGGCGAAATCCTGGAAGACCATTCCCAAACCGCGCGATTCGGTCGGCAGATCTAGGAGATCGCGGCCATCGAGCAATACTTTCCCTTTGCTCGGTTTGACTATTCCGGCAATCACAGCGAGGAGGGTGGATTTTCCGGAGCCGCTCGGACCGAGCAACGCGAGAACCTCGCGCTGCTGCACCTTTATGGAAACATCTTTGAGCGCGGCTTTCGGTCCATAGAAATGCGTAACGTTCCTGATTTCGAGGCTTAACCCGATATCCACCATAGTGCAAAGACATTACGCCTGTAATTGTTACGAACACGTTGCGAATGCATGAAGATTAGCGAGAGCAACTATACCCGCCTAATCGGGCGGCCATATCCATCAGTGGCCTCTCCCAAAGACCTATCCCACCGATGTAATTGCCGGCGCTGTCATCAGCGGCTGTGTCGCGTCAATTGTCTCGGTGTCGTAGAGTTTGGTCGGCGAGCGAAGTTTTGGTGGGCCGAAGGGCAGCGATTACCTCAGTCCCATACAATTGGCGTAGTAAGTCAACCGTACCCGGCGAGTCGGAGAAGATGCCGAGAATTCCCACCTGGCGCGCTAGCACGTCGAGCAGCTCGTAGGTGTGGCTGGATTACAAATGCGACGTATTAGCTGCGATCGCGAAGGTTAACCGAGTCGCGATGTCGCTTGCGCTTGTCAAATGAGCGCGAACGCGCGCCGAGATCCATTCACTGACGGCGACGGAATATTTGCCGTGCGGCGTGACGACGAAAGCCGCAAGCGAGAGCGTCAATTCGCTGGAAAGTGCGCAGCTTTGCCTCTATATGTAAACGATATGCAATCGTGGCTCTGGCGCTTGGTCGGCGTGCCCGCGAACTCTTTGGCATCGAGAAAAAAACTCGGCGTCGTCGCTTTGCTTTATTTCATCCAGGGCGCACCGGCGGCGATCTTGTGGGAGGTCCTGCCGGTTTACTTCCGCATCAACGGCGTGTCGCTGCGCGCCATCGGCGGGCTGCGCCTTCTCGAACTGCCGTATTCATTGAAAGTGTTTTGGTCGCCGCTGGTGCACCGCTACGGTGACAGGCGGTTTTGGGTAACGGCCTGCATGCTGGGTATCGCGGCGGTGCTGTTCGTGTTGCCGTTCGTCCATGTCGCCGCCGTCGGCGTCATCGTGCTCGTGCTGATTCTCGCGCTCACAACGCTGTCGGCGACGCAGGATGTCGCCATCGATTCCTACTCCGTCGGCCTGGTCAGTCGGAACGAGGAGGGCGCCGCCAACGGCGTGCGCGCGTCGGCCTATCGCGTGGCGCTCGTGTCCGTCGGCGGCGGGCTGGTATTTCTCGCTGCTGCTGTCGCATGGGACTCTTTGTTTCTGCTCGCCGGCAGCGTGTTTGCGATTCTTGGTTTCGCGGCGCTCGCGATTCCGCGCTTGAAACTGCCGGATGAAGCGCGCGCGCATTGGTGGCAAGGCTTTGCCGGCTGGGCGGGCACCTGGCGCGTAGTGCCGCTGATCGCTTTTGTTCTCACTTACAAACTCGGCGAATTCGCCATCGGCCCGATGGTCAAGCCCTTTTGGGTGGATTACGGCAAATCGATCTGGACGCAGGAGGAATTGATGTTCCAGATCGGGCTTTTTCCGACGACGTTTGGCATCGTGCTGAGTATTGTCGGCGCGCTCGCGGGCGGCGCCTTCATCTCGCGGTATGGTATTTTTCGCGGCGTGTGGTTTTTAGGTCTTCTGCAGGCCGTGTCGAACCTTAGTTACTCATTGGTCGAGTGGCTCGACCTCGGCCGTTTCGGTTTGTACGGCGCTTCCATGTTCGAGTCGGTGAGCGGCGGTCTCGGCACCGCCGCTTTCCTGGCGTTTCTCATGAACGTTTGCGACAAAGAGCATGCCACCTTGCAGTACGCTTTTCTCTCATCGGTTTTTTCCTTGACCGGGCGCTTGATCGGCGCTGTCAGCGGGCTGGGCGCGGAAAAGTATGGCTACGGCAATTACTTCGCGATTACATTCTTGCTGTCGATGCCGGCGTATTTATTCTTGCCGTGGGTGAAGGGCTGGATTCACGACGAGCAGCAACACGATCAAACAAATAACGGGAGTTGACCGGGCTGATCAAGCTCGGCTTGTAAGCAGAGGGGTTCTGAATTTGCCGACTGGAAGTCGACTCTTGCTTCCGTGATTCTGGGGTTTACCGTCACCCCGGCGAAAACCGGGGTCCATCCCCATCCCCGTTAACCTGGATACCGTTTTCCAACGGTATGACGGACGCT
>CAMLCX010000015.1 GCA_946478635.1 uncultured Pseudomonadota bacterium | reverse complement strand
CCTCGAACGGATTTTGGCTGGGATTGTAGCCGCTGGCTTGCCGATAAACTCCTAGATCCCCAGAGCTGAACCTAGGTCATCGACTCGGCTACCTCTAACAGCATTTCAAAGAGCGGTATTGTAAGCGTAAGGGCTCGATAGAGCCAGCGCTTGGGTTTTCCGGTGGCGGTCTTCTCAATGTGATCGACGAATTCCAGTTTGCGTAATGATTTAAAAACCGAGACGCGGTCGTTTACAAATCTGAGCAAATCGTTTTCCGCGGACGCGCTCATGTCGCGCAGCTTCACCTTTGCGCTGGGAACTTCGCCGAAGCGTGGATCCGCCACGCCGAATACGACGCAATCCTCGACAGCGGGGTGCCTGGAGATGAGTTCCTCGAGTTCGCTGGCAAAAACTTTGGTGCCGCCGACATTGATGATTTCCTTAATGCGACCGATAATCCAGTAATAACCATCCTCATCTCGTCGGGCGATGTCTCCGGTGGGCAACCAGCCATCGTGCAAAAACTCCTCCGGGTATCGCCAGGGATTGTAGTAGGCGCTGAGCATACCCGAGCCGCGCACCAGAAGCTCACCTTCGGATGCATTCTCGCCTGAGTTCGAATCGAGAGAGCGCAGGCGAACTTGCCGTCCTTCCACAGGCAGACCCACCGACCCTCGTTTTTTGGGGTCGGTGCTGGCGTTGATGAATATCGGACTGCATTCCGCCGATCCGTAATTTTGCATGATTTCACGGTGAAACTTATTGTAAAAAGTCTCGGATACCTGGGCCGGGAGGGGCGCGCCAGAGCTGAGGAAATAGGGCACCGATTCATAGTCCGACGCCGGCACCGAATCTTGCAGTAACGTCCTATAAAAAGATGGAACGGCCCAAACCTGATTCACGCCGTGCTGTTTAATCAGCCGCGGCAGGGTACGGCGATCCAAACTGTTACCGATAACGATTTTCGCTCCCAGCATGAACGCCGCCACAATCTGATTGGGCACAAAGCGGTCGAAGGCACGCAGCCATAGAATGGAACTCTCCGCCGTCGTCTTCGGGGCGTCGACGCGGCGGTTGGCGCGCTCATAAAGGGCTTCGTGTGACAGCACGATACCTTTTGAAGTCGATGTGGTGCCCGAGCTAAAGCAGATGTAAGCGGCATTTGCAGCGAGCAGGCGTTCGCCCATCAGCGGATTTTGCGCTGGAGCTTCGATGCGCGTGACCGCGATCGAGGGGTGCGAGGGCGAGCGATAGAGCGAGTTTGTTCCCATAATGCCGGAGCCGGCCATGGTAGAGCTCAGATTTTCATGGCAGCAGAACGCGTCGATATCGACAGCGGCGACAGCCGCCGCGATCTCGTGGGCTTTGAGTACGGCTGAGATTGGGACGGCTATAGCGCCTGCCTTCAGGACGGCAAAACACGATAATACGTATTCGATGCTCCGGGGAAAAACGACGCCGACCTTATCGCCCCGTGAGACGCCGATAGCGATTAACTCATCCGCAAGGTGACAGATGCTCTGATAAAGTTTTTCGTAGGTGAAGACTCTGTCGTCCTGAATTAACGCCGCCGAATTCGGCCATTGCCCGGCAGCGTCTTCCACGATTGAAAATAAGTTAAACAGAACCTTGTCGGAGCGCTGCATCACCGTCGTCAGTTTTTCGATTTATAAAGATTATCGATGAAACCGCTATCGTCGATCGCTCTAACGATACTCATATCGATGAAGTCCTCGGGCCGGGCGTTTCGCGCCTTCGGATCGCTCTCCTGTAGTTCGATCAGGGCTTCCTTGATCGCTTCCAACGACGGGTAGGGCTTGACGGGCACGAGCCCCGAGAAAAAGGCGTAGCTATCCTCGATGGCGGAAACATCCGTAATACGCATATATTTCGCAATGACCTTCTTGCTGAAATCAGGGCGTGTCTTGTAAACGTGAATACCTTCGATGATCGCCTGTTTGAAATTGCGCACTATCGATCGGTTCCGTTTAACAAAGGCTTGCTGCGTTGCGATGACGGTGTTTGGGTATGCGGCGCCGAAATCAGCCGGTTCAGCCAATATATGAAGTTTGGCTTTTCGCGCCATTGTGGTGAGGGGGGGCTGCCCGACCATGCCGGCCACCGTGCCGCTTTGCACGGCGGCGAGCCGGACCGGAGAACCGCCGGGAATCTGTAGCAACGACACATCGCGATCGGGTCGCAGTCCCCATTTGGTAAGGATCTTTCGCGTCGCATAGTCCGAGATGCTGCCAAGACGGCTAACCGCAAGGCTCTTTCCTTTGAGTTGTTCGGGTCGGCGAAATTCGGGGTGCACGATCAGGCTAAACGCAAGGGCGTTCATCAACCCGCCGATAGTTACAATATCGGCGCCTCTAAGGCGGGCGGCTACCGGAGCGCTGCCGCCGAGTTGCACGATGGGGACGTCCCCCGCCAACAGAGCTTGCGCGGCCCTTGGGCCGCCGTCGATATAAATCAGCTGAAGATCGAGGTTATGTTTCTCAAATAAACCGGCTTCCTTGGTAACCCACGGAATCGCCTGGGCGCCCGCGATGGCGCTGTAAGCGAAATTAATCCTATCGCCCGATGCCGAAACCTCGGGAGTCAGCTTCACCGCAAACAAGACTCCGGCGAGCCCGAAAGCGAGGATTACCCGACGGTTCATGGTTACCCTCTTGAGGCTAGGAACCAACGTGAGATGCAATATCGCCGTACGCTTAGCTTGGATCACAAAAACTTGGTGATGTGCGAAAACTTTCCGCACCCTAGCAAAGGCAAGCGACAACGTCAAAGCCTCTATGAAGCTGCTATTGTTTTCGTAGAGGAAGTTTAGTATGAGCGTCGAATTCTAGGTTTTACAAAATAATACCTCGGATTCACAAGTGGCTGGTGCAATGGATCAAGAGATTAAGCAAAAGGTGGAGACTTTGGTCGCCAAAATCCTCGGTGGACCCCAAACCTCGATAATTTCGTCGCCTGGCCCCTTGCTCCTGGGTGCCGCTGGAGGTTTTGATTCCACCAAGACTCTCGAACTCATCATCGCCGTCGAACAGGAATTTGGCATCGTAATGAACGACGACGAGATCAGTCCTGATAATCTCGGCAGCACCGAAAATCTTATTCGCTTCATTTCCTTGAAAAGAGCCGTTTGAGCGGCCGGGGCGCATACAATCACGGCTGCAGCGATTAGCGATTCGCCACTGGTATTCAGGCTATGGAGGTCAATCATTGGCCGGGGGCGTTATTGGCGCTCCCACTGCGAAGGCATAGTCTCCGGTGCTCTAGGTGAACCTTGGTACATAATAGTCGACGGCCAAATTGAAAGTATTCTTCGCGAAAATCTGAACGCACGCGACAGTGAATTCAAGTTTAATAAGGATTCTCCAACAAACGCCGGGCTTTCGATCCCTGGCGGTGCGAGTCCATCCCGTTTGGTTTTTCCGATTTACGCGTTGGAGCGTGACCCTGTCGAGCTGGATTTGGCCGGGGACGAGAAGTCGGGCCCGGATTTTCGAGGAAGTCCTACGGGATGAATTTAACAGCACGGATTTGCGAGCTAGGGCGCATCGGTATTTATTCCATTTGCGTCTTTTCAAGGACCTCGAGATCGCTTGGAACAACTGGGAGCGGCGGCATAGCGAATGGATCATCATCGAGGGCGAGTGTCATCTTCGGCGCGCCATGGATCAGGGCAAAGGCGCAGTACTTCTTTCTTCTCACAATTACGGCTTCAGCAAGATCGTCGCTCCCGTGCTGGTCCGGCGGGGATATCGAGTTCATCGTGGCGGCAACGGGGGCGCGAAAGCGGACCGCAGGCGGGCTCGCTGGGGCAAAAAAGATGACGTGAACTGGGATTATCTCCATTACAGGGGCGACTACTGGCATCGGGTTCAGCAACTAAAGGTGATTCAAAGGGCTCTAGCGGCGAACGATGTGGTTCATGTTTCGCCGCACGGATTTAACAAAGGAGATGAAGACACGGCGATCGAGTTTTTCGGCCGAAAATATTTCCTGGACGCAAATTGGTTTCGCGTCTTCGAGATCTGCCAAGCTCCCGTCTTGCCATGCTTTGCGGTGGGAGATGCAGATCGCCAAATCAAGATCGTGATTCATCCGCCTCTGACGCTTGGGCAAGCTATGGCAAAGGCATTTGCTGAGGTTCAAAAAGACTATATCACACGATTTCCCGAATATGGCCGGCTATGGAAGAGTGTCTATGCCAACAGGGGAAAGTGGTAGGGGGACCGAGGCTGTGAAAATTGCTGGCGGCCAGAATCGAACAGGACGCTTAGGATGACGCTTATTCTGAATAACTGATTCCGAAAAGCGCCCGGTGACCTGATGCTATACCAATTGCTCGTCGAACGCGCTCGGCAATTCCCGAATAATCCCGCGGTAATAAGCGGGAGTCGAATTTTGACCTATGAAGAGTTTAATACCAAGGCTACGAAAATGGCCTCGTATCTACAATCTTTGGGGCTTGTGGCAGGGCAGTCAATCGTTTTAGGCATACCGCCGTGCGCGGATTTACACGTCGCTATGTTTGCGGCTACCGCTATGGGACTGCCAAGCATACCCGTTTTGCCATCCGGCAAGCTTTCTAACGCCGTGGTTCAAGAGCAACCGGTCGTCGCCATAGGTGATCGTCAGTTTCTCTCAGGCGCTTCGGAACGTTGTCCGAGCTTGCGCTATCTTATCGGTTGGCACCGGGAAAGCGGACTGGAAATTCGGAATTCCGAGAAGCCGTTCCAAAGAGATAAAGCGTTTCGCAAAGAAAATATTTTTGCGGTTTCGAGTTCCGGAACAACCGGCGAGCCGAGGCTCTACTTTCGCTCGGCTGATATGGTGGTGGAAAGGGTGGAACTCAGAGCCCAAGCGCATGGTATCCGGCCCGATGATGTGTTACTTGCCACACGTCCTTACAACAGTTCCGCCGCCATCAATAATCAAGTGATCACGCCGATTTTAACCGGCTGCTCGGTTGTCGTTCATGAGTCCTTCGAAAGATTCAAAATCGTCCAGTCGATCCCTTCTTCCCGAGTTACCGTCATTCTTGCCGCGCCGTTTTTTTACGAGACGCTAGTTTCTTTGCCTCAATCTTTTAGCTGCGACCTGTCCTCGGTTCGGCTTTGCGTTGCCGGAGGAGCTCCTCTTGCGCCCAGCGTTGCGCGGGCGTTTCAGGAGCGCTTCGGATTGACCATTCATCAATGGTACGCCGGAAGCCACATACATCCCGCGTTTCTGTACAACGTCGATGGGCCGCCGGATTGTGTCGGGCACATAGATGGAATTTTTCCGGCTCGTATTCTTGGCGATAACGATCAGCTTTTGGGACCCGGCGAGACTGGAGAAATTGTTTTTTATTTACCCGGGATCCCGGAGAAATGGCAGCCGTCGGTTGAACTGAATTCCCATCGGCGCGGGGAATACCTTCATACGGGTGACCTGGGACGCACAGATGCCGCCGGTCACGTTTATGTGGTCGGTAGAAAAAGCGCCATCATCAAAGTCGGTGGCAATCGTGTCGAGCCCGCCGAAATAGAGGATGTGCTACGCCATCATCCTAAAGTGAAGGAAGCCGTGGTTTTCGGAACTTCGGTCGGGCATGCGGACGAGATTGTCGAAGCCGTCGTAGAGACTGGCGGAGATGTGGACGAAATCGAGCTTTTGAGATATTGCTCGCGGCAATTGGATTCATTTAAATGTCCTCGTCGGATTACCATCAAAGGGAGTCTAGGCCGAACAGAACAGGGCAAGATCTCTCGCGAGATATTGAAATGTTTAGCTTGGTCGGCTCCATTTGTCGGCTCGGAATCGCCGTGGTCGGATATTTTAACCAGGTTTTTTTGAGTGTATCCCTGCGACGTCGAGATGGGGTGCCTCGGTAAGAATGGATTGGTGCAATAGGGAAGAGGAAATGCGACACAACGTGGATCGTGAGGATATCATTAGCCGGTTGAAACCGCTGCTATTACAAAGCGTAGGATTCTCGGAAGCGTCGCTTTCCGCGAGCGATCTGGCACTTGTGGGTGAACACAGCGGAGTCGATTCGGTCGGCGTGCTGCGTTTGGTGATGTCGCTGGAGCGAGAGTTCAATATTGTGATAGAGGACGCCGATATCAATCCGGCGAACTTTGAAACCTTAAGCGGGTTATTGGCGCTGATCGAGCGTAAGCTGGTTCGATAAAGCGCAACGCCGAGCCTCGCATCTTGGCCGTGCTTTACGAGATCGCATTGCATTGCGACAACATGACGATGACGACGATGATCGAAATATCGCGGTGGATCAGCTCATTGTTCATTGTCCTGTTCCCCCTCGGTATCGCGACAGAAGTTTTTCCCCAGACCCGATTCTTGATGGGCTATTCTTCCTTCAGCGCCAATCAGACGCCGATCTGGGTGGCAAAGGACGAAGGCCTCTTCAAGCGCTTCGGCACCGACCCGGATCTGATCCTGATCGAGGGCGGCACGCGCGGCGCCCAGGCGCTTATTTCCGGTGATATTCCGATCATGGGCATGTCAGGGCAACCGGTGATCAGCGCGCGAGCGCGGGGCGCCGATCTGACGATGATCGCCGGCACGGTCAACAAGATGAATTATGTTCTCATCGGCGCGCCGGCAATCAAACGGCCGGAAGATCTCAAAGGTAAAAGGATCGGCGCCGCCCAGGCGGGCACCGCTTCCTATCACGCGGTGTTGCTCGGCTTGAAACACTGGGGTCTCGATGCGCGCCGGGATCGCATCACGATATTGCAACTAGGGAACCAGGGTGCGCGCGTGGCGTCGCTTCAGTCCGGCGGCAGCGATGCGATCATCGTCAATCCAGGTCTAGGGCCGTCGTTGAGAGAGCGCGGCAACACGATCATCGCGGACTTCACCGAGCTGCCGATTCCCTATCCGCAACAAACGGTCAGCGTGCGCGAGCGCACGATCAAGACCGATCCGATTTTTGTCGAGAATGTCATGAAAGGCGTGGTCGCGGGAAACAGCTTTAGCATGGACGCACGAAATAAAGAGCGCGTGAAGCAGATTATCGCAAAGTACTTACGGCTCGACCGCGTCGAAAAAGCCGAGGAGCACTATCAATCCGCGCTCAAAGTCATGGCCCCGAAACCCTACGTCGACGTCGCGGGCATAACTTCGATGATCGAGTTCATCGCCGAGTCCGATCCGTTGGTCGCCAAGGTCAAACCGGAGATGGTAATCAATCACACCATCCTTAAGAAACTCGACGACAGCGGCTTTTTCGAGCAGTTGTCGAAGCGGTGAGCAGATTAGCTTGGGCGCGTCCTCTCCAGCGACGAGCTCGGTGTGGACAACCGATTGGTCCCGCATATGGGCAACCTGGGCAGACTGCTCGTCCGCTCGATAGGCGGCGAAAGCTCTCTCGTTAGGAAATGTTATGACGAGAATTTCCTTTATCGCCTATGGCGCCAACTAACTCCTCAATCCAGAGCGGCCAGGCCGGGAGCAACGTGTCTGGCGGCGCATGGCAGCGGCCCACCGCTGATTTCGAACGCTAGTTTGCAGAGGAGCCACACGTGAGCGATCAGACGCCGGATCAACGTATCGCCGAATGCGGAAGACAGATGGCCATGGCAGCTGTGCCGGCCTATACCGCCAATGGGAACGTCCATCCTCCAACACTGGTGGCAGCCTGCGGCCGAATGGCAGGTACCTACCTCGTCCGCTCCTTCCACTTGCATATTGAAGGATTCGCACCGGGTGAAGTCGTACTTTCGTCTCAGGCCTCCGAGCAAACTCCACTGCTGTTGAGAACCTGCGCAGCGGTGCTGTCAAGTCTAGGCATCGCAATACCGAGTAACCCACAGGAGCCGCTGGTAGATGAGGCGACAAAGTCGAGGGAGAGCCTTCCCGAAACGAATCACCGCCTAGATCCGATCTTCGAACCATTCAAAAGCAAATACAATCTCGACGACCTTCAAATAGCCCGCGCAGCAGCGGTAGCCGCTGTTGGCGCCGCTTACACGGCCCGTACGCATCTCAACCCGATCCGAGGTTTCGGCATAGCGGCATACTCATTCATGGAGGGTAGCCGTACGGTACCAGCCGCGCAGGGCAGCACGGGCAATGCGGCCTAATGCCTCGCTAAGCGGTAAGAGCGGTGTCGTCACCAGGACGATGAGAAATCACAACCTATCCAGTCCCTGGTGTTTGTCGCCCTCGCCCAAGAAAGTGAAATTGACTGATTGTGATACCGGAACCAACATGAGAAACCGCCGCAACTAGGGTTTTTCCACGATCTCGTTAGATGCCTCGAGTAGTAAGCACCCACGCACCCACGGATACGGCAGGTCGCGATTTACGTGTTGGCGACTACGTTCGTGTTGTCAGCATACCAGGTTCCGTGGCTACGATGCCCCGCCGTTCAAAGCGTGTTTTCTCGGCTGCTATGGGCAAGACCTTCCAGATCGAAGCATTTGACGAAGTTGGCCGCGCCGAACTCGATCTGCATGGCAAAGTCGGTCCGGACACCATTTGGATCGAGCCCTTTTGCCTTATGCGTACTCGCCGCTTAAGCCGCTATAGCGTGCGTTTTGCGAGAATCCTAGCGATACGCAAGCGACTCGAAAGACCACGCTGGTCTCTAAGCTACAAAGCCAAGTATGGCAACGGCATCAGTCCCATGAGACTGCTTGCTCGGCTCAATCGATGCTTGAGACTGGGACACGGTTGGTATCGACTTGAAAAACGCAGAGAGATCCACGGTACATTCACCACGAATGATCGACGCCTAAGCTCCCGACGACAACTTGAGCGGTTTCGATTGCAGTTGAAGAAAAGCGGTCTCTTCTATTCATTAAGAATTGGCAGAGTAGGCTGAGCATGTAACATTAGTAGAGTGGAGCGGACAATGAAAATCATTATGCCGGTTTGACGCCGGAAGCCGCCCACGAGTAAAGTGCTTTGGTGTGCATTTCGCACGCTATGGAGACGACGATGAAGTTTGCCGCAGTGATTCAATTGTTGACTATTCCGGTTGTGCTCACCTTGGCCCTCGACAGCGAGCTCGTCGCGCAAACCAACAGTGATTCGCCACAACGCGTCGATCAGAGCCGCACGGAACCACAGAAGCTCGACCCCGCATCCGTGCTACGGCGCTTCACTGATGCGATGAATGCGGGGGACACGGACGCAGCGTTAACGCTGTGGGCCGACGACGCGGTCATAACTAACACGCGGGGGCGTACGATCACCGGCAGAGGGAGTTTCAGGCGCTTCCTACAGGCGAATATCACGGCCAAACAACGATTGGACCCTGAGTCAGTCCAGGTGGTTGGAAATAAGATGACTTGGATCAATCGAGAGTCTAACGATTCCTATAAAAAGCTCAACGTCGCTCCAGTGCAAATTATTTCCGAAATGATCATCCACGACGGCATGATCAAATCTTACGTCGGGTACTTTCCGGCAAGTGAGATTGCCCGAATCGAACGGGCTTGCGCAACGCCTCAAGGAAAAGATGTTTTGCCTAACGGCGAGCCGTGTGATCGGTTCATCGAGCAGGCCCGAGCACAAAACGCCAAAGTGATCGGGCCAAGCACATCAGACAAGAAGTAGAAGGCGTTTGGTCGCGGCGAGTTACAGGCCTAACTCGGCTGTCAGCGACGCAGGTCGTCTTGCCTCATCAGAAACCTACCGGAAGGTTCTCCGGATTAGCGCTACTTCGTCGATCCGCAATCTTCAATCCTTTAATCTTGCTTCTGCGCTACGATGAAGAGGCGCCGTATCGGAAAGAGAGTCGCACCGTTCTTTTCAGCCGGGTAATGAGCTCCCACGCGGCGACGGTAGTCGGCTTCGAATAGACCGCGCTCGGGCTCGTCAAGCCGGTCGAGGAACTGCTTGAGCCAGCTCCCCTTGACGTATTCGGCGACCGCATCCGGACCCTGCAACACCTGCAGATATTCGGTCTCCCAGATCTGCAGGGCGGCTACTTTGTCGTGCAACCAGCGCCAGTAGTGCTGCGGTTCCGCGACCGGCCGCCGGCGCAGATGTGGTTCCAGTTTGGCGCGCCACGGCCCCTGCTCGATGGCTTCGTTGATAGTGGTGTGGGATGGCTCGTCAAAGTTGCGCGGCATCTGGATCGCAAGCCAGCCCGCCGGAGCGAGTGCGGCGAGCAATTCGGCAATACGACTCTCATGGTTGTCGAGCCAATGCAGCAGGGCATTGCTGTAAATCACGTCGACGGCTTGCTCTGGTTGCCAGGTCGCCACGTCAGCCTGCACGAAATGCGCGCCGGGATTGTCGGCGCGGGCCTTGGCCAACATTTCATGGGAGCTGTCGACGCCCGTCAGCTTCGCATCGGGCCAACGCTGCATGAGCAGCGGCGCGAGATTTCCAGTGCCGCACCCCAGATCGATGACCGTTCGAGGAGCTGCCGCGGGCACGCGCGCGAGCAAATCAATGGCAGGACGCAGCCGCTCGCCGGCGAACTTCAAGTACTGAGTCGGATTCCAGCTCACTTCCTTAACATATCGCCCGCAGGCAGCCGCAACAAGCGCGTGCCGTCTTCCGGCTTTTTGCACACGAGCTTGGGAATCAGATTTGAACGAGCGGCGCGCGGTGCCAGGGTGCCGCTCTTACATAATGGCCCCCGGCCAACTACGGACGGGAGCTAGAACGGCTACTAGCGCGGACTATTCGCGGTAAAGCGGCGATCGAGGTGCAACCCTTCCGGAGCGAAGGCAAAGCAGTTGTGCCTTAAAGACGCAAACGGGGCGAATTGCCCATGAGGGCAGCAGTGAGAAGGTCAGACATCGTGCCGCCCCGCCGAGTGGGAAATAAACATTCGCGCCGCTGCCTTCGTTCCTCCAGGGTCACCCCTCGATCAATAGAGTGGTGTCAAGTTTCCTCGTCGCATGAATGATCCGGGCTTGTTGACTGTAACCGTTGATTGGCGTCTGAATCGAAACAACCCTTCGGCAAGTCTCAGGGTGAACGGTTGAACGGCGGACGCCAATTTGCTGTTACACTCCACTAGAATTCTAAAACGTCAGAGAAAGTCGTTCCGGCCGGCGTCTACTTGCGTCGGCAAGGCGACCTTGTGGGAGTGTTTATGAACGGCGAGTCGCTTCGGCGGTTTGCCAAGGACGACGGGCTGGCTCGACGCGTAGGCTTCTGGTGGGGATTTGCCGAAGGGCTTTTCTTCTTCATCGTTCCCGACGTCTACATTAGTTTTGCCGCTTTGTTTTCCCTGCGAGCAGCGAGCCTCTCATGGCTCACATCCATTGCCGGCTCGATGGTCGCGGTCGCAATCATATACCTGTGCATGATACCTCTCCACATAGACTATCTTGCCTTTTTAGTCTTGGTTCCCGGGATATCCAGCGACCTACTGCAGCGCGTCGGGCACTCACTCGCGAGCGACGGCCTGCCCTATACGCCCCTGCTGATCCTGACCGGCGTGCCGCTCAAGGTTTTTGCGGGGGTCGCTTTCTCGCTTGATCTCTCGTTGGGATCCGTGTTGCTGTGGACGGTCTTCGCCCGCTTGGCACGAATCGCGCCGGTCTTTGTTTTCTTTTCGGTGGTGCGCCTTCTCTTCGGGCGATGGATCGACGCGCATCCTGCGGCCTGGTCCGCCGCACTCGGCGTGTCATGGCTTGCCTTTTACGTGTTGTACTTCGTTCTCTTGAGCCGGACCTGAGAGTCGATTGGCTCGCAATCGCGCGGTGCAAGCGCAATCGGCGCGATCATTCCGCGGATACGATGCTGTGTTTATGGTCACGCGAGCACAATGATTGACAACACATTGACGGACAGTCTAATTCTCGTGACGGGCGCGTTTTGGTACTATTTTGTATACTCAATGGTTATACCGCTATTTGAGTCTCTGGGTTGGCTTTAACGATGGCTGACGAACTTCCTTGGGCGAAATCGCCTTATTGGGTAATCGATCCCCCAAAGGACTATTCAAAGTTCTTCGCAGAGCTTCCATCGATAAGATTCCCTTCGGGTTGCTTCGCGCTACTCGAAGGGACATCGCTCGCTGATTCTGTTTTGATGCTGCTGCAACCGTTCTTGATCGAACACAAGCCAGGACGTCGTTTACTATTTCTTCGGTCTTCTGATTCGAGGCGGTACAGAGTGCCGGTCGACCCAAAAACTTTCTCGAGTCTGAGCATAATTAGTAGCAGTCTAGCTGGCCCGGAGATCTGCAACGAATTTCTTGTTTTTTGTGGAGAGGACTGTGTACTCAGCTGGTACGATTTTCCCTCGGATCCGTTTTACGTTTCATGTTCGATCCCCGAAGATTCTGTGAGACTTTTTTGTGGTGTCCTTGGTAGCTCAATGAAAAAAGAATCGGTAGCAGTATAAGAAAGCGATGGACCGGACACGCGACCCTGGTCTGTGGTACGGAATTTGAAACGATGGCGTAGGTCGCGTGCCAGTCATCGCCAGCGTTAGCTCTCCCATGCGTTCATCTCGCGAGGCCTTATGTCACAAACGCAGAATCCAATCGTCGTCATTGCTGCCGAAGTTCCGGCACGAACCAAGCCATCTGTCTATCCTGAGCCGTTCGCTTCGCGCATGGCCGGCAGAGAGAAGCGCCAACTGGGCGATCTTTTCGGTCTCACAAACTTTGGCGTCAACCTCACGCGCCTGGCTCCAAGTGGAGTTTCAGCCCTTCGTCATGCCCACACCAAGCAGGACGAGTTCGTCTACATCTTGCAGGGTCGCCCAACGCTTCACACCGACGAAGGTCGAACCCAGCTCTCTCCAGGTATGTGCGCGGCCTTCAAAGCAGGCACCGGCAACGGTCACTGCTTGATCAACGAAACTGCCGAGGAGATCGTTTATCTCGAAGTCGACGACAGAACGCCGGGCGACGAAGGAAGCTACCCGGATGACGACCTAAAGGCCTTGCTCGTTGAGGGAAAGTGGAAGTTCGTTCACAAAGACGGCGCGCCATATGCGTGAGGCAGAGACCCGAAGTCCTATGCTTTTGCAGCGGCATGTATTCTTGTGGTTGGTCACGCAAGGCATTCGGAATGTCGTGAGTTTCGAGTGAGGACCTACGCAATTCGATGTCCTGGCTACATTACAGCTGCAGCGAAAGTGGCCTACGGCGGAACGCCGCTGAGCCTAATACATTGAGGCCATGTGTCCGCCGCGGGCACTCTACCTAATCCATAGGAGCCAGCCATGAGCGAAAAACTTTCATCATCCGAATACCTCGTCATTTCCCGCGGACAATGGGACAAAGACGTTTCGCCGGAGGAAATACAGAATGCGATCGATCAATTCTATCTCTGGCTTGGCCGGCTCGTCGAAGAAGGAAAGATGAAAAGGGGACAACGGCTCGCGACCGAGGGAAAAACCGTTTCACGGAAATTGGTGACGGACGGCCCTTTTGGCGAAGCCAAGGAAGTCATCGGCGGCTACTGGTTTATCGTCGCCGGCAGCCTCGAGGAAGCGGCACAGATCGCCGCGGGGAACCCGTGTCTGAAGTGCGGCTTGTTTTACGAGATCCGGCCCATCGACCCGGAGCGCGCCTCCGCCTACACGGTGACGAACGAGACGCCACGCTAACGTAGAGACTAATTGTGACGGCACGCGACGTCGCCGCCGCAGCCTTCGCGCCCGACTCGGCGCGGCTCAGCCCAGCGGTTCAATGTTAGCCGTTATAGAAGACATCATGCTTGAACTCAGACCCACTTGCGAGAACTGCAACCAGCCGCTTCCACCCGCGTCGCTCGAAGCGCGCATCTGCACCTACGAGTGCACGTTTTGCGCAACCTGTGTCGACACCGTTTTGGGCAACGTCTGTCCGAACTGCGGCGGCGGTTTTGTTCCAAGACCGATCAGGCCGCTGAGGAACTGGAAAGGCGACAACTTTCTGGGCAAAGACCCGGCGAGCACTAAAACCAGGCATAGACCCGTCGATCCGGCGGCGCATGCGCAGTTCTCGGCCGCAATCAAAAGTATTCCGTCGGAGAAGCGGGAGCGCCAACCATGCGCGCGACGGCTAACCGACGTTGACGCCGACGGGCCGCAAGCGTCGGTGCAAATAAACGTAGATTCGATTGGATTTTTACTAAATTCTTTTTTGAGGGTTTCATGCAATCACTTTCGAAGACGAACAACGGAGCGCGATGGGGAGCGGCCAAACTGGGTATTTCGGCTCTCGTGCTAGTCCTGGAGTTTTCTTGCGCGCCTGCGCAGGCCGAGGAGCAACGCGGGCTTGCCCGGTGGGTCGCGGCGCCCCATCGGAGCGCCGCAAATGTGGCGCGCGATGGTTTCCGTCATCCCCTGGAGACGCTGACGTTTTTCGGTATCAAGGAAAGCAGCACTGTCGTGGAGATCCTGCCGGGCAGCAGCGGTTATTACATGGAGATTCTCGCGCCCTATCTGAAGGCGCGCGGCGGTTACGTCGCGGCGAACCGCGACGAGGCGGCGGCGCCGCAGTATCTCGCCGACCATCAGAAGCTCTTGGCGCGGCTCAAGGCCGAACCCGCGCTTTACGACAAAGTGCTTGTGACAAAATTCAACGCTGATAAGCACGAGATCGCGCCTCCAGGCAGCGCTGATTTCGTGCTCACGTTTCGCAATCTGCACAACTGGGTCGAAGGTCGTGAGCTCGCCGGCGCGCTGCGCGCCTTTTACCGGGCGCTGAAGCCGGGCGGCGTGCTTGGCGTCGTCGATCATCGCGGACGCACCGACAGGTCGCAGGACGCGCAAATGAAATCGGGCTACGTTCGTCAGGACTTTGCCATCGCGCTGATCGAAAAGGCCGGATTCAAGCTGGCCGGCGCTTCCGAAATCAATGCCAATCCAAAGGACACAAAGGATCATCCGAAAGGAGTGTGGACGCTGCCGCCGACGTATAGCCTGAAGGATAAGGATCGCGCGAAATACCGGGCGATCGGCGAAAGCGACCGCTTCACGCTCAAGTTTGTGAAGTAGCAAAAGTCGAATACGCGCCGAACTTCATCGGATTTTAATCTCGCGGGGTTAATTCCCCGCAGCTTGCTGCGCGGCGATTCCGGCGTAGGATGGGTTGAGCGTTAGCGATACCCATCGTTCCGCACGGTGGGTATCGGCGGTTTGCGCCTCCACCCACCCTACAATTTCGGTCGAGGTGCGTTTGCTTCGATACCCCGCAACTTGCTGCGAGGTAGTTCGTTTAGCGCCTTCAACTTGCGCCGTCCTGCGCCGGGTCGGACCAGCGCAAGTGTTTCTCTGCCGTTGCTTGCAAAAAGTTTTCAGCTTGGATGGTAACGCGAGGAGAAAGAACTTGTTCGAGGAGCGACGAAATATTCCAACTGGTGAGCGCGTGCAACAGCACGCAACGAAAGCAACGGCGCGGCGCCGGACGGAATGGCAAGCGTCGCTCCACTAAAGTGATAGGTGAAATGATCCGCGCTTTCGCCAGGGGCACAAATTTTTTCGAGACCGCCGTAGCCGAGTGTGATATTCTTTTAAACGATGAAATTCTGCTCCGGCCGGTTTCATTGGATTCAGATGCTGCGGATCGGCGTGTGCCGTCGTGTCGCAATCGTTCTCTCGTTCATCTTTCTCGCCATACCCGTCATCGACGGTGAACATTGGTCAGAACAATGACAGCTCTCTTCATCATTCGAGGTTAGGTCTTCGATGAAGGAACACATCATCCCGGGTGGTTGTACTCAGTTGCCTGAGGGTGACTATTCTCAATTACCTTCGAGCAGACACGTCAAAAACTCGCGTCCGGTTGCTTGGGTGCGGCTGCGGTTTGGACGCGCATCGAAGTTCTATTCGGCAGTTCGTTGGTTTTCGAGATCCGCTCGCAGAATTCGTGAAACGCCATGAAACTTTGGGTGGGAACCAGCGGGTATAGCTACAAACCGTGGGTGGGAAAGTTTTATCCCGAGCGTCTCGCGGCCAAGGAGATGCTTCGGTTCTACGCCACGCGCCTGCCTGCGGTGGAGATCAACAACACATTTTATCGCTTGCCCAAGGAAAGCGTGCTTCAGTCATGGGCGGAACAGGTGCCCGACGGATTTCGTTTTGTGCTCAAAGCGTCGCAGCGCATCACCCATATGAAACGGCTCAAGGAGGCCGGCGCCGAGGTCGAATATTTATTTCGCCTCGCGCGCGTCATGGGTCCCAAGGCGGGCGCCATTCTCTTCCAGCTGCCGCCCAACCTGCGCAAGGATATCGAACGGTTGAAAAACTTTCTGGCGCTGCTGCCCAACGACATCGCCGTGGCCTTCGAGTTCCGCCATCCGTCCTGGTCCGACGAAGAGGTCTTTGCCGCTTTGCGGGAGCGCAATTGCGCGCTCTGTTTTGCCGAGACCGAGGAGAGCGAAAACGCCAATCTGATCTCCACCGCGACCTGGGGCTACGTCCGCCTCCGGCGCTCCGACTACGGTCATGCGGATCTGGTGAATTGGCGGGAGCGAATCCGCTCGCAGGGCTGGGATCATGCTTATGTATTCTTCAAGCATGAGGACGACGGCATCGGTCCGAAACTGGCCGCGGAATTTCTTGCGTTGGACCGGACTGCATGAGCACACACGCGTTCGGCAATCCGTAGTGCTTTTTCCGCTCGTCTCTCAGCGAATCAGCGATGAAGCAAATTCCAAACACAAACGATGCCCTGGTGCTGCGCACCGACTTTTCCGACCAAGCGGCCTGGGAGGCGATCCGCGCGATCATTCGCGAGCCGGTCGAGGGATTTCTCGCTTATGTGGAGTTCCTCGCTAACGTCGAGTATCGTGACCTTAGCAAAGAGCAACTGCTCGGACTTATTCCCGAAGACTACAATCACAGCTTCATCATAATCGTCGATCGAACGGCGATCTTGCAGCCGGACTTTCCGCTGCTCATCGTGGATTTGCACGACCTTTCCGGACACGAGTTCCGCGCCGTTCCATCGAAGATCCAGTCGATTGAAAACAACCTTTCGATCGCCAACATGGACTTTGAGGAATTCGCCGACGCCGTTGATAAAGACGGGATCTTTCGCCGCTTTCCTGAGAGCTGAGTGTCGCGCTACTCGGGTCGATGGCGATGACTCGGCACAACTTCTCCAAACGAAATCAATGACGACATCTCAAAAGATAATTCGCGGCGATGTGCTTCTACCGTTGATAGCCGCCGCTGCGCTGGGTTTCGCCGTCTGGGGCGCGGCGCCGTGGCTGGTGGGCCGGCGCGAACCGTGGGATGCGGATTGGCCCTTCTACAGCGCAAGCCTGGTGTTGGGTGGTGGCGCGATGGCTTGGCACTGGCCCAACCAAGTTACTGCGACGTTTGCCGGTGTCTGGCTCGGGCAGGTCGCCGCCCTGGCTTTGTTGCCGACGCATGCAGGCAGCTGGTTGCCGCTCGGCGCGATAACCACCGGCATCGGCAGTCTATTGGTGCTCGTTGGCGCTTTGCTGGGAAACGGGTTGCGTCGCCTGTCAGGCAAGTAGTTCTGCATTCACATGTTTCACTTGAAGCGAAAGCTCATCGGCTTGCTCGCGCTGTTGGCAGTCGCCGTTTTGGCCTGGGGATATTGGCATGTTTCAATGCACGGGTCGCTCTATGTTTCGCTGAATGATGTCGCTCTCAAAAACGACAAGCAGGCGTACGGTCGGGTTTTGCGCGCTGATATCATTTTTTTGGATGCAGCGGGCAATGTCCTTGCTCGGGCGCACGCGGCCGAGCCCTATGGCGTCGTCACCATTTCACATCCGGAAGCAGGCGATTGCAGCCGCTACGAGCGCGAAGCATCGTTCGACACAACCGCTCGTGAGGCTTGGCAGCGCTGTTTCCGGACCGTGTCGCGCTGGCTTATGAATTGGATCAGAAATATTCGTTATGCCGCTGTAACACTTAAGGATTGCCGAATAGACAAGATGCCCGTGTCGGTGCGTGAATATAAGGACGATTGGTGGCTGTGGTGGGTACCTCTGCCGCACCTCGGCGGTTCGCCGTACACTCATTTCGATGTGACCATCAATCTGGATAGCAGGCATTGCCGGGAAGCAAGGTAATGGAATACTTTAGGTTCGTGGTTTGTTACTCGAAAACGGTTTCGGTCACCGCGCTGGCGATCCGCCGGTAATCCATTGGCGCAACGCCAGCGTTATGGCATAGCTATGACTTGATCCCGGTCGCCGTCATACACAGGTCAAAACATTGCAACAGTAACTATCCTGGCTCTGATGGAGGTTCTATGTTCTGGTTTGCCGCGCTCGTTGTTCTTTCGCTCCTTGGCTGCGCGACCTATCCTGTGGCTATCGATAAATCGTCAGCCGTCCCCGCATCCCGCATGCTGGCGCAGCAGTGGACGGCTCAAGGGCCCTACACGGGAAGCCTTATCATCAAGCGCGACAGCGGCTTTATGGGCTCGGCGTGCAACGTTCGAGTTTTCATCGATGCTGTTCCGGTCGCCGATCTGGCGCCGTCGGAAAAGGTCGAGCTTTTCATAGCCCTCGGGGAGCACATTGTCGGCGCTGCTTCGACCAGCATGTTTTGCGGAGGCGGCGCGTCGGAAGCCTCGGTGGTCATCATTCCTGAGCGCCAGCGCATACTGCGCATCGCCGCCGGCCAGAGCGGCGATCTGCATCTTCAGCCCAGCGCGTTCTGAGATTGGAAGTTTCTATTCTGCGGAGCTGCGGGCGAGTTGGCGATTTCCGAGGGTGCACCCGGAATCCGGATGGAGGAAGACTTTAAACCGGCCTGCTGGATGCCGGTTTTCAGCGCCCACGCTGCTCCAGTTCATCATCTTGCTCAGAGTGATTTTGAATCAAGCGGAATTGGAAAAGATGAATTTCCGCGCGTCATGTTGTCGTGCTATTATTAGGTCAGTTTCCGCTGACCGGCCACACAAGGAAAGAAGTTTCAGCGCTTATGCCGCGTCGACTGTTAGAAAATCTAAATATCGTGGCGCTGGATGTCATGGCGTCGCCCGAGGAGATTCACGCCCGCGTGCCGATTTCCGAACGGGCGGCCGAAACGGTTTTCGCAGGGCGCGAGACGATCAAGCGCATCCTGGACCGCAAAGATCCGCGGCTTTTTATCGTGACCGGGCCTTGCTCCATTCATGACGCGGTGGCCGGATACGACTACGCCCAGCGTCTGAAAAAGCTGGCGGATGAAGTGCGCGGCACGTTGTTTATCGTTATGCGGGTTTACTTCGAGAAGCCGCGCACGTCGGTGGGATGGAAAGGATTTATCAACGACCCGCGCATGGACGACTCCTTTCATATCGAAGAGGGCATGGAGAAAGCGCGCGCGTTTCTGTTGCAGGTAGCCGAGCTTGGACTTCCCACCGCCACCGAGGCGCTCGATCCCATCGGCCCGCAGTATCTTGGCGACCTGATTTCCTGGACCGCGATCGGGGCGCGCACTTCGGAATCTCAGACGCACCGGGAAATGGCTTCCGGCCTGTCCACTCCGGTGGGTTTCAAAAATGCCACTGACGGCAATACCGAAGTCGCCATTAACGGCATCAAGTCCGCTGCTCGGGCACACAGTTTTCTCGGCATCAATGGGCAGGGGCGCTCTTCGATTGTGCGCACGCGCGGCAACGCCTACGGGCATCTCGTGCTGCGCGGCGGCGAGCGGCCCAACTACGACACGGTCAGCATTTCCACAGCGGAGCGCGCTCTCGCTAAAGCCAAATTTTCGCTCAATATCGTAGTCGACTGCTCCCATGCGAATTCTTCAAAGGACCACAACCTACAGGCGCTGGTGATGTCCGACTGCGTGCACCAGATCCGCGAGGGAAACCGGTCCATCGTCGGCATGATGCTCGAAAGCAATATCGTCGGCGGCAACCAGCCCATCCCGGCGGATCTCTCCAAACTCAAGTACGGCTGCTCGGTGACCGATCCATGCATCGACTGGCCGGGCACGGAAGCAGCGATCCGCAAAACAAGAGAACAGCTCAAGGATATCCTGCCGCAGCGCGGCAAAGCCCAACCCCAACAGCCGACCAAGATTTAGATTCTATTGGAAACCGGCGTCGAGCCCCGGGACGAACTGGGCGCAACATTTATCCGCGGGAAGCCGATGAACGGGTTTCTTTCGAGGACTTGACGTCCCGCCTCATCTTGATTTCGACTTGCGACTACACAGCTGGAAGATAATCCTCCAACTTGACTCGACCGGTCGCCCGCGACCTAGGTCAAGGGTCGGCGACCCGCCCGGCGTACCCCGGCGATCGAAGTTCTTCCTTTCGTGGCAGAATCAGTGCGTTCCCAAAGATATATAGTAAAAAGGTGATTTAGACTTCTAAGTATTTGATAGCATTGATGTTTGCTCAAGTAAATAACGGCACCTAGCTTTTGACGCTTTTTCCCCGCTCTCACCTGAATTTCATCAAGGTGAGATCCCTTGCATTCGCTTTCAGTTTTTTATATTGAAACGACCGCAATCTACGGGGGGTTGCGAGCGTTTATGAACAGCTATACCCCCAATCAATCCCGACCAAACACGCAGTCTCCGGGCTATCGCTTGACCTGCAAAGGCCAGGCGCTCGTCGAGTTCACACTCATCTTTATGGTGCTTCTAGTCGTCGCCTGGATCCCCGCGGATTTCGGACTAGCTTTTTACACCGGTCAACTGGCGTTGAACGCGTCTCGCGAGGGCGCGAGAATCAGCGCCGCGGATCCCAACTACTCCGCTCAAGTGGGCAGCTGCAGTTTGTCGGACTGCTACGCGCTGGACGATGGCACGATTCTAAAGGAAACTGCGAAGAGACTTTCAAGCGCATTGCTGCCAGGCGCTACGATCACAGTGGTGGCACTTGCTGGAACTGCGTGCAACCAGACCGTTCAAGTGCAAGTGATTGGCAATTACAATTATTCTTTCTATCGCTTCCTGAGGTTTTTTGGCGTCAATGTCCCTCCAACCGTCCAGATTGCGCGCAGTACTCAGATGCGCTGGGAGCATCAAAACCCGTGTGTTTGACAGGTCCAACGATGGTCGGAGGAAAAATGCTGCCGGTGGGTAATCGATTTGTCAGGATGAAAAAGTTTTTATTCAACAGCCGCGCGCAAAGCCTTGTCGAACTTTCGCTGATCACGCCGTTGCTGCTGGTTGCTTTATACGTGACGATGGATTTCGGTGTTTTGTTTTTCACGACCCAATACACGCAAAATGCCGTCCGTGAAGCAGCGAGAATCGGCGCTATTCTAGCCGACTGCGCGGTTGATGCCACCGTTCCCTGTGTCACAACGGTTTCACAGAGCTGTCCCGGAACCAACAAGGTTGTTCAGGAAACTTGTGCTCGACTCACGAATCGTCTGACGGGCACGGCCGTGGCGGTTACGTTGACCGGAAACTATTACCCCGCCACCTGTATGCGGGAGGTGAAAGTGACGGCGGCTGGAACTTATCCTTATGGTCTTTACAGGGTCATAGCCCTGTTCGGTATGCCTTTGCCGACATCAACGACGGTAAGCCGTTCTGCGGACGCGCGATACCAAGGTCAACCCGTGACCGTGACCGGGGCATGTTGAGCGAAATAGGAGACTGCCATGACTACGCTTCGGAACGATTCTGGATCCGTTATCGTGTTCATTACTCTAATGATCGTGCTGCTCATGGTTATGGTCGGCATGGGATTGGACATGGGGGTTCTCACCCTTAGCCGAAGCATGGGACAACGGGCCGTGGATATGGCGGCGCTCGCCGGCGCCGCCGGGCTTGCCAAAGGCGACCCCGCAGCGATTAGCAGTAATATCAAACAGCTAATGGTTGACCAATCTATCAATGATTATATTGACCGCTCGGGGAATGTGGTGGACCCCACGGTCAACGGCAAGAACGTAACGTTGATGAAATATAACTTTACAACCAAGTCCGTTACCGGCAAAGCAAATAACGTCGCCGAAGCCAATGCCGTTCGTGTCGCTTTGGAGACAACCAATCCATACACCGGAGGGAGTTCAAAGAGCGCGGTTAATACACCGGCCTTTCTGACACCGCTCCTAAACTTGCTAGGTGGCAACACCGCGGGATCCAACGCCATCAACGTGAGCGCCGTTGCTGTCATAGAAGCTCAACCGGGACTCCCCATCGCTCTAAATGGCTGCGATCCCGCTTGGGCCGGCACCAACACAGAAATTCCTTGGAACCAAACTCCGAGCGGCGGTTCCAATCCGAACAATTCCGGATGGACGACGTACCTTGACGGATCTGTAAGCAGCCCCGATGTCATAGCGCTCATCCGTAAGATCGCGGCATGCCAGGGCACGGGCATGGTTGGTGTGGGCACCAATATTTGTCTTAACAACGGCCAACAAAACCCGGATCTGCGGGAATTCGAAATCCTGATCGGCAACAATACAGATGGGACGCCGAAGTGCTATCTTACGCCGGTTATCCCATCGAGCAGCAATTTTACCGGTTGCAGCAACGAGATACTTGCGTACGCGCAGATCTGCCCATTGGCGGTGTGTGGTCCCGGCGTGAACGGCACCGTCAATCAAAACCTGTGTACTCAACCGAACAGCTTTGGCAAGTACATCTTTGCAACCGTCAAAAGCTGCAACGTCGGGGACCCTAACGCGCCCGCCGTTAGCTCGTGTTATTCGCTGCGGCTTGTGCGGGAGCCGCAGGTCGGTATGTGACGTAAGCTTTACAAACGCTTCGTATCGGCGAGCCATGAACAAACAACAGAAAGCGCAGGGTTCGCCGCAAAGACAACAGCTTTTCTGATTCACAAGCGCACCACTTCGTGTTCGACTTTCCCGTCGAAACCGGCAACGCATCCGATCAAGTGATGAAGGGCTTGATCGCGCTTGGCTGCGACTACGAAGGCGCAAACAAACGCTATGTCTCGGTGAACATGCCGCCTGGCGTGGAGCTTGAGAGCGTGCGCCAACACCTGATTCAGTGCAAGGCGACCTGGGAGCACGCCGATCCGAGTTACGCGGAGCTCTTTCCGGATGAGGCGTAACCGCGCAATCGACTCTCGATTCATATTGTCGTTGACCGACTTCGGCTAAAACTCGTATATAAGCACCAGAGTGAAAGATCCTCGCATATATCTTTTCATTGCCCTCATGATCGCGGTGGTCTGCGGAGTTAGCGATGACGGCTACGCCAATCCCTATCTCGCCAAGCCGGGCGAGGCGGTCGCCAAAGTGCGCATCGGCACCTGCGCCGTCACCGGCGGGTTCATTCACCTCTATGCGGCGCTCGACAACCGGCTCTTCGATAAGTACGGCGTTCAGGCCGAGCACGTCGTCGTGCGCGGCGGCAACGTGGCGATGGCTGCCCTGGCCGCCGACGAGATCAATTTTCTTTACTGCAACGCCGATGCGAATATCGTGCGCATCGGCGCCGGGGCGGATGGTAAGCTGGTGGCGTCGCCGCTGATCGGCTTGCCCTACGTCGTGCTCGCGCGCAGGGACATCAAGCGGCCGGCCGATCTCAAGGGCAAGAGCATCGGCGTCACCCGCCCGGGCGACTTCACATTTCGCCTGGCCAAGGAGTTTCTGAAAAAGGCCGGTCTCAGCGATAAGGATGTGACGCTCGCGACGGTGGGCGGCACGCCTGCCGAGCGATATACCGGGCTGGTGCAGGACATTTTCCAAGCGACGCTGATCCAACCGCCCCTCGACGCGCGCGGCAAAAAAGACGGCTTCAACGTGATCTACAATCTAAAAGATCTCGGCTTTCCGTTCATTTATAGTTCGCTGTTCACCAATGCGCGCACCCTCAAAGGCCGGCCCGCGGCGGTGCAAAAGACCGTCGCGGCGCTGGCGGAGTCGGTTTATTTTGTCGAAAAGAATCCCGAGGCGGCGATGGCGTCCGTCGGCAAGATCCTGCGTATCCAGGACATGGACACGCTGCGCTCGGCGTACGACGCCTACGCCAAGAACCTGATCAACCGGCGCATGGTGGTACCGGGGAAGATGGTCGCCGAGACCCTCGATATCGCGCGCGAAGATGGTATTACAATCCGGCGCAAGCCAAACGAAATTTTCGATAACATGTTCGTCGACAATTTAGAAACGAGCGGGTTTATGAAAGAACTGTGGGGCGGCGCTGTGCCGGAAGACAGAAAGAGACCTTAACTCCCTTGCATCGCTCCAATATATTCATCGCGCCAAGCACGCAAAGGCTCTGCCCGCTATTTGTTCATCAAATTTCACCTTGGCGTCCTTTGCGCTTCCTTCGACATCGCTTCGGACATGCTTCGCGCGAGACATCTCTCTTATTCTGCGTTTCGGTCATTCAAAAATTTCAAATGGGCTTGGCGAGTTTTTGTTCGCCCGCAGGAGCTGAGATGGCCGCAGATACAGAGACAAATCTTTCCATCGTTTTCATCCTGATTGACCGATGAGAATCTTTCTCAGCTACGCGTACCAGGACGGCGAAGCGGCGAAATCCATTTACCTGGCGCTGCGCGATCA